>CAZHRV010000244.1:0-42285 GCA_964535035.1 uncultured Rikenellaceae bacterium | reverse complement strand
AACAATAAGCGGTTGTGTAAGCGATTCGAACTGTGCCGCAAGAATAAAATAGAGAAGAAACAGGGCTACCAGCAGTATTATTGCCAGTTCACGGAAAAGTTTCTGCCCGGTTATCAGCGAACCGCTGAAACTGACTGACAGAGAAGGATCGGAAGTGACAATATTCCTTATTTCACCGGTCAGTACCGAAGGTTTGTTGGTTGTAATATCCACATTTACAGGAACATATTCTCCTGCCATACCTCCTTTGATAGTTTTATAATCATGAATACGTTGTACATCCACAACCTCCCTGATTGGTATCGACTCTCCTGTCTTACTTAAAACTGTCCCTGATAACAGTATATCACTTACCTGCTGTTCTCTGTCGGATATTACAATGGGTATCAATTCGTATGATTGTCTGAGGTCACCGATGACATTTTTATTCAGTGAGGTTTTCAGGGTATTATATAGGGTCATCGGGTCGACGTTATATAACAACAGTCTGTCGGGATCGATCCTCAGATCTATCTTACTCTCAACAGGCGGATTCGATATTCCCGCACCGGGCCATTGTTCTCTCATTTTGCCGACAACACCTGTCATAACATCAACCGGGGGTACCTCTTTTTCCTTCATCAGGCTCACCTCTGCCACCAGCGGCACCGCGGATGCTGTGAAGATCTTTTCAAAGATATTCTGCTGTGCTTCAATACTAATAAGGGCTCCCGGATAATTGTGGCTGATAAAGTCATAAATATTCTTTTCGATAGTCTCTCTCAGATTATAATCTTTTGCCTTGATATAAACTTTCGATTGTGTATATGACTGATCATAATCGCGGTTAAAAAGAAACTGCTGTTCGCCAATAAATGAATTTGTTTGCAGAATAAAATCACTGCTTGTCAAGATCGTTTTTTCTATTCTTCTCATGTTTTCATCGAGATCGATATTTTCATTCCAGTCGACAGAAACAACCAGTTCATCCTGACGTACTGCCGGGAATCTCTCTTTTTCCATGACAATAAACAACCAGATCATAACCACAATAATTGCCAGGAAAGTAATCATCATTGATTTCCTGTACCTGAAGAAGAAGTTCATACCCCCTTCATATCTGTCTTCAAGATTCCTGAAACTGATCCTTTTCACAAGTCTGGTCAGGGCCCCTTCCCTTCCGTTTCTGTAAAGAAGATAATAGACTGTTGGAAGCATTGTAATACCAACCATAAGCGATACTCCCTGTCCTATTACAATAGCTATTGCCTGGTCGTAGAAAAGTGCTCCTGATATTCCGCTGAGAAAGATAAGAGGGACAAATACAGCACATGTTACAAGAACCGATGAAATAAGTGGTGTAATCACCTCGTTTGTTCCTTTTACACATGCTTCAGTCAGTGTGAGTCCCCTGTCGACCCACTGGGTAATATTCTCAATTACCACAATTGAATTGTCTATCATCATACCTATTCCCAGGATAAGACCTGCCAGTGAGATGATATTTATTGAAAGCCCGACGAGGTAAAAGAAAAGCAGGCTTATTATCAGGGTGGCGGGAATGCTGAATCCGATGATAAGCGGTGATTTGCCATCTTTCAGGAAAAAGAACATAAGGAGGAATGCAAGGAAACCTCCAGCCAGAAGGCTCTGCTTCAGGTTCGAGAGAGAATAATCGAGAAGTCTCGTCTGATCTTGTGATATCTCAAATTCAAGCTGCGGATAATCCCTCCTGAAAATATCAAACATCTCTGTCATCTTCTCCTCCAGGGAAGCCATCTTAGCCGTTGACTCCTTGATTATTGCCAGCGATATTGCCCGTTTGGCGTTTGAAAAATATTCACCACGGGGTCTCTCCTGCCTGATGCCCACTTCAGCAATATCTTTGATCTGCAATATCCTTTCTCCTTTTTTAATGTAGATATCTTTCACATCATCCAGTTCCTTAAGGTATGAGCTGAATTCAAGATTATAGAGATACTTACCCTCCTTCACCAGGATACTTCCGATATTTATATTGTTTATCTGTACTGTTTCGGTAATATCATCAGCGGTAATTCCCAGGCTTCTCATTTTTCTTTCATCCGGACTGATATATATTTCCCTCTTTATCTGTCCTGTTATATCAGCCATCCCTATTTCCGGAAGCTGTTCGATCCTTTTCTTGATCACCGTTTCGGCAAAATCGCTCAGCTCAATGAATTTCTCATTGTCAGCCAGCGTATCGGCAAGGGTAATATTCAGCATAAAGACCGGGATATCAGTGGCGCTTGCCTTTATGATCCTTGGCCGTTCAAGATCGCGGGGAAGGTTATTCATAGCGCCGTCGACCTTTTCATTTACTTCCATGAAGGCCAGGTTGATGTCGTTACCGAATTTAAACGACAACCTTATCAGGGCGCTGCCGTTGCGCGATTCGGATTCAATCTTATCCAGACCCTGTACCTGGAGCAGGTTACGACGAAGAATCGATACAACCGTATTTTCAATTTCCCTGGCGCTCACATCGGAACGAGATATTGCTACAGTGATTTCAGGAATATCGATGTCGGGCATAAGAGAAACCGGCAGCCTGCCGGAAGCAACTATACCGAGCAGAAGCAGTGCCAGAAATGTCATGATTACTGCGACGGGACGGGTTATGAGGAATTTTACCATCTTTTTTATAGGTCTTGCAGGTCTTGCAGGTCTTGCAGGTCTTGCAGGTCTTGCAGGTCTTGCAGGTCTTGCAGGTCTTGCAGGTCTTGCAGGTCTTGCAGGTCTTGCTGTCTTATTTATTCTTTGGTTTCAAGTATTTTATAAATTTACTAATACTATTTATCAATTGTTGTATTTTATTTCTTCTCAAAATTGCCTCATTACTGGATATATATTGTTGATCTCCGGCTATATAATACATATTTTTTACTTCACCCGTTGAACCTTTTGAAATATTTAGAAACTGTCTGAATTCTGCATCACTTCCGCGGCAAAATCCTTCACTTATATTATTCATTATTGATATCCCGGCTCGTGTTATCTGATCTCTGAAACCATAATCCCTGCATTCCCTGAAATCTTTATATACCTGATTAACAATTTCCCTCGACATTTTCCAGATTGCCAGATCCTCAAAATCTTTAATTGTTCCCATTTTAGCACGATTTAAGTTAATATTATAAATTATCTTGATTTGTATGACTTGCATGACCTGCATGACTTGCATGACTTGCATGACTTATTTTTCTAAGCATTATCGGCTGATACACCACCAATCCTATCAGGCTGAATACCAGTCCGCTGATGGTGGCTGCTGCCAGGGCGAACCAGAATCTCTCATCTTTCCCGGTAAGGAGAAAAGGAATGAGTCCTACTATCGTAGCCACTATTGAAAGTATAATCGGTATTATCTTTCCGTTGAAAGCTTTTATATATGCTCTCCTTTCCGGCAGACCGGGGTTTCTTCTGCGCAGACTATTAAAGTCATTAAGAATATAGAGTGTCGCATTAACTACAAGTCCGCATAGCAGAATCAATGCTGCAAATACTCCTTCATCCGGTGTAATATTGAAAATATGAAACGTAATAAACACACCGATGAATGAAAAAGGTATCAGGCTTATGACAACAAGCGGTTGCTTAAATGATTCAAGTAGAATTGAACAGATGAAATAGATGATCACTATTACAAGGAATATCAGGTAATAATTGGTTTGCTTCTGATTCCACCAGTAGGTATAAGTACTTGTCTGTGCCGCATAACCGAGGGGGAGAAGAGCATTCGTCTCATCAATGTTCCTGTCGAGGATGAGTCTGCCCAGTTCGTAATTTCCGACAAAATCGTATCCAACAGTGATCACATACTGCTGATCCTCACGGCTTATTGTTGCATCGGATACTTCCCTGGTAACAGTCGAAAAATCCTTCAGCTTAACAAACCTGCCTGACAGTGTTTTCAAAGGAGTATTATTGAGGTTCCAATAGTCGTATTGTTCCGACTGTAAGGATCTGATATTTACCGGTGCCAGAACACCTCCTATATACGCTGATTGAACAGAAGAGGTCCCTCTTGAATACTTTCTTGCCTCATCATAAGCAAAGGCAACATTTGAGTTGTTTCCGGCGAGTGTATATTTATCCATCCCGAGCCTGTTCCTGTAAACTTTCCTGCTTCTGCCGATAATATAGTTACCGTAATCGGCTCCAAGGAGATACACCTCCTTTATCCTGCCTCTTCCGCTGGCAATGAGCCTTTCCCTAATATCTTCACAGTAACCATACAATTCATCATAATTGTAGCCTTTCATTATAACCTTATAACTGGTGTTGATATAATCGCTGTAAACCTGGTTACTGAAAGCCTTTCCAACACCATACACGGAAGCATGATAGCTCCCTATGCCGTTCATATAATCTTCAATCCTGAACTTCAGTATAAAGGGGAAAATTGAAAAATCATGTTCCGGTTTGAATGTTATCGAAATGGTTGCATCCTCTGCACCGTAGATACTTGTGGTAAACATATCTATCTCATCGTAGGCTGCAAGCATATTTTCCACCCCTTCACAGGTAGTGTTGAGATCCTCTATGGTAAGACCCTCCTCACTCAGCCCAATATTTACTGTAAGTCTGGTACGCTGAACCTCATCAGATCCTCCATAATAGTAGAACCTGCTGTTCTTTGCCTTATCGTTGAAGAGCCTGAAGGTGCCTCCAAGTACTTTATTTACAACAGGTTTTATATCCTGTACATACTTCCGGTTACCGAGGGTCTTGTTATAGAACTTCTGGAATCCGGTACGATCCTCATCCTTAACCTGGTTCCTTGCATCTTTTGGCAATGTATCGGGCAGATAAAACACCGGCAGTCCGAAAACCAGGATAGCTGCGATAATAAACGCTGCCCTGTATTTAATAATGAAATTAATGCTTCTAAGATAAGCCCTCGACAACCTGACCACTCTTCTTTTTCGCCTGATGATCAGGGCATTATATTTTGGTTTAAGCCTGATTTTTTCTATCAATGATGGAATAAAGAAGAGAGCAACTCCAAGCGATACCGAAAGATTTATTATCACCACCGCTGCGAAATCGGAAAGCGTCACTTTCGAAGCTTCATCGAGGAAAAAGATTACAGCCAGCGCTCCGATAGTTGTAAGTGTTGCAGCTATAAGTGATATTCCCACTCTTCTGTTCTTCTGAAACCTTATATGATCGGTCATCACTATGGTATTGTTTATGATGATACCAAAGGAGACTGTTATACCGGCAAGCGAATAGAGATGTATCTCAAGTTTAAAAAGATAATAAAATATAAAGGCTATCAATATGTTGGCAACCAGACTAATGGCGATTATGAGAAGATATTTGAATTCACGGCTTATGGCAAAAACAAAGAGCAGAAGAAGAATAACCGAAAGGACAGCTCGGAACATATTCTTAGATATCTCCTCTTTCAGGTAAATGGTACTGTCGAGTGAAGTTCTGATGCTGTAACCCGGGGGCAGTTCTGTCCTGATTCTTTTAATAACCTTCTTAACACCTTCGGCAACCTTTATGTTGTTCACATTTCTGTCTGCACTTATATTGATATTTATTGTATTGAGACCGTTAATACGATAATAATTCTGAGGACGCTGATCTTTCAATCTCACCTGTGCCACATCGGTAAGGTGGATAATCCTGCCGGTAACCTTTGCAACAGGAATATCATCCCACCTTAATGATCCTGAGTTATTACCGGTAAGAGTAAGATAGGTTCTTTTTTTCATCGCTCCCGATCCTGTTTCTACGGCGCCTCCAAGTTCCAGATCAAGAAGATAATCATTGAGAGAGCTGCTTATTGCCGAAGAGCTTATGCCCATAGAGGAGAGTTTCTGCTGATCGTATGTGATCTCCCACTCCTGTGGCGTTGCACCATAGATACTGACGCTGTAAACACCCTCAACAACTGAGATAGCCGGCTTTATCACCTCTTCAGCCAGATTATAGATATATGACGGGCTGGCATTACCGTTTAGCTGGAAGCTCAGGATTATTGATCCCGACTGGTTCGAAGGCATATTCATTGTTATCACAGGGTATGATACTCTCTCCGGTAGTCTTTTACGTGATTCCCGGAGAAGAGAAGCGACTTCGAAACGTTTTGCCCTCAGATCAATATTTTTATCGAATTCAACAGTTATATTTCCACCCTCATTAACAGTGGATGAAGAGATATTTTTAACACCGGTAACAGTAGTAAGGACACCCTCCAGCACTGTTGTAACCTCCTGTTCCACAACACGTACCGGAGCCTCCGGCCACGACCATGAAATGGTAAGTGAAGGAAGATAGCGGGTAGGATTAAGCTGAAGCGATAGCAAAGGTATCATTGCCGCACCGACAATGATCAGCATTACAAAGAGTATGTTGACCGTGAATGTGGATAGAAAAGAACTGTAATGGGGTTCCCTGTTCATTCCTCCCTTACAATTGTTTCGTGTGCCAGGTTTACATTACCATTTACAATGACAAGATCACCCGGTTCCAGACCCTCTTTTACTGAAACGGAGGTGCTGTTCTCGAATTCAACAGTAACATATTTCCAGATCGCCAGTGTATCCTGCCGGACGAAGATTACATCCTTACCCTGCCGGATCACAAGGGCCTCTTTAGGCAACACGAGCCGGTTCGGGACTGGTTTGCGAATAACAACCCTCACATTCATACCATCGATGAGGTGGCCGTTATTCCTGAATTCAGCCCTCACTTTCACCATACCTGTCTCATCCACCTGAGGATTGATCTCAGTAATTGTACCTGTAATCATTGTGCTGTCGTTGATAAACGGAATAATACCAACAGGCATTCTTTTGCTTATGAAGCTGAATTCCGATTCAATAACAGGGAATTCAACTTCCATGATCTCATCGAAAATAATCGTACAGAGGCTTGTATAATTCTGTGAGGGATTCCACTGGCGAGCATCGAGGTTTGCTACGTTGCCGCTTATGGGAGTAAAGATATGTGTATTGTTAAAATTGTATTCTGCAACTTCAAGAGCTGTCAATGCATCGTTTAGTCCGCTCCTGATTCTTGACATTTTGATTTTTACCGAAGAGAGATTTGTAGTATCAGTGGTAAAATAGCTTGTTACAAGATCATCTCTGAAATTTATTTCAGCTTTTTCAAGAGCCTGTTGTGCAGTAGTCAATTTTGATTTATACTCAAAATCCTCGATAACGGCAAGCAGATCACCGGCTTTTACCTTTTGTCCGTTCTTTATATAAAGTTCTTTAATTATGCCGTTCACCTTAAAAGGTACAACAGCTTTTTCGAAAGAATAGGCTTTACCATTACTGATAAGCTCGTGATAAAAAGTTGAAGGTTCGAGTTTAACGGTCTTCACCAGCACTGCCTCGGGATGTGAAGCACGGCGAGCCATCTCCTCGAGGTTTTCGGTCGACTTCCGTTTACAGGAAAAGATTATTGTTGGCATTAACAGCAGACAGATAACAATTCTGACTTTCATTTTATATCCGGCTTATAATGAGGTTTGTATTAACAGATTATAAATTTAAACAAGTTTTTTCAATAATGACTGTTTTTTGACTATAAGTTTCGTTAGAAAATTTCTGGCGTACGGATGATTAAGTCATGCAGGTCTTGCAGGTCATGCAGGTCGTGCAGGTCACTAAAGTCGGAAGTACTTTTATCTTTTGCCTTTTGCCTTGTGCCCTGTGCCCCTTGCCGCTCGCCCCATACCACGTACCGCATGTCTCGTGCCATTTATTCCTTCAACCTCACCAACACCAGCACCGGATTATCCGTCTCCTTCAGGCTTGCTGCCAGCTTTTCAAGTTCTTTCTTCTTTTCAGGGTATTTTGGCATATTGTTCTTAAAGTCATCACTTGAAACATGATTTTTTAGTTCACTTGCCTGCACCCACATAACCATGACAGAATCATTAACCTGTTTCTGTGGAATGAACCTGGGGCCGGCATCGATGTCGTTATATAAGCCAGAAGTAAAAAGTGGATTATTAGTACTTGTCGGTTCAGCAAAGATTAGCTTTTCAGCTTTTATATCAAATAACCCTAAAACGTTTGTATTATTATACATGGAGGTCATTCCTTCAACAATTGTTTTTGGAGTTAACCTCTTAGCAGGAAACTGGCTGTTAAAGCGGCAATTTAAAAGTAAGTGATTTGAAGTATGGAAGACATCTTCAAGATATATATAGTTTTGCCATTCTTTTGTAATGCCTAAATCTTTCTTCTGGACTTTATTCTCTCTGTGTGAGACAGGTTCTGAAAATTTACCCAATTTGAAAACATATAATGGTATCAAATGGAAGTCTTTATTTAAATAAAACAAAGTGTCATTAAAAGCTTCTTTAAAGAAACATCTGTTCTGAAAATAATAGATATTTGCGTGCTGTTCCATACGACCAGCTAGTTCTCTTCCCCGATTGAATAGAATATAGTTTCTAAAAAAATATTTAATTCCTCCCTGTTTATTAAAAATCAAAGCTTTATTTCTTTCCAGTCCGGTTGAGCTAGAAACTTTCCCGAAAAATAATGAGTCTTCTATCAGTAACCAACTTCCGATATAATCATTATCAGGTAAAAACCTTTTTTCATATTTATTTAAAAATGAACCATTTATATGATATTCAAACAAATCAAAAAGGCTTTGAATATAAACTCTATTATCTGGACCGAAGCTAATATTAGTAACATATTGATATTCACCAGGTCCTCTTCCCTGATTGCCAATTTTTGATATAAAATTCCCTTCAAAGTCGTAAAGTAAACATTTCCTGAGGTCATTGACTAAAATTAAACTGTCGGAGAAATCACAACTCACAACATGACTCAATGATAGATCCTCCAAGGTTTTCAAAGGTATGTAATGGATGATATTTGTAAATTGGCTAAGATTCACCTTTTGCATATTTTTTATATTAGCTTCAATATCTATTATTGATAAAGAATTGTTGATTCTGCTAGTTCTACAGCAATTAATAATTAATAGAATCAGTGAAAAGAATAAAAATGCCTGAATATATTTTATCATTGTTTTAAGTTAAATATAGAGAGCTTCAATATGGTTATATCCTAGTCATATTAAATACGATTTCAATAAATTATAGTGTCCAAAATGAAGCTCTCAAGATTAGAATTATACCTTTTTGTTACCAGCATTGACAAGAGATCCCACCACCATAAAACATATTGCAATCAGCTTGTGCACCAAATGCACTTTCTCCACAACCGACACCACAAAACATGAGTTCACCACCATAATACACACAGCACCAATAGTCACATTGTCCCCCATAACCTCCTCTCAGAGTCATCAACTCTTCATTTTTCATCAATTTGTCAGAATTGATCTGTAATTTACTAAGTTTCTTCATAATATATGAGATTTAAATTAGAAAATAGTACTTAGTTTCCCTGATTTATCCTTTCACAGGCCGCAACCGGAGTCACGGAAAATGATTATCTTCGCATGGGTACACCCCCTTTCTGTTAAGGGAAGGTCGGGGCAGGGGGCTGAGGCTCAGGGCAAAGAGCTCAGGGCGAAGAGCGAAGAGCAGGAGGCGGAAGGCAGAGGGCGGAGGGTATGGAGTAAGGAGAAGAATGCAAAACTAAACAAGTGCGATTGCCGGGTGGTACGATTGCATGACAATAGCAGTTCAGGAGACAGGACTGGTAAACCTAAGAACAGGAAGATCGTGTTCCACAATCAGCCAGATAACATCTGCAGATATGTTATCATATGCGTGAATTATGCGATTTCTGGTGTCAACTATCCTCCTTGCATCAGTTATGAATATATCAGGAGCTTTTTCTAAAATCCTTTTCATGGCCTCTCCGATAATTTCAACATTTCTCTCGACTGCTTTTCTTGACTTAATGTCCATTCTAAAATCAGTAAAAGTACTTCCGGACGGCAGAAATTCATATATCTCTATTATTGATATTTCAATATCCTTCAACCAGACTTTAATTTCAGGATGCATAAAGAAGTGTTTTGGATTTGTTTATTGACTCGATAAGATATGGATTCTTTAATGCTCTCTGCTCTAAAAGATCAACAGGTCTTTTAAATATATCTTCCAGCGCAAACTTCAAACTAAAATAGGAATCAGCATACTCCAGAGGGTCACTAATATCAATATCGACAATAAAATCAATATCACTCTTGTCAGAAAACCTGTTACCTAAAACTGAACCAAAAACATAAAGCGCCTTAACCTTGTTTTGCTGACAAAGCAGTTTTATTTCATCTGTGTACTTATTTAAATACATCGTTTCGTTTTATACAAATATACATATTCCTGTCAGAACCTGAATAAAAAGCAATGAAGGTGGAGGGCTCAGGGCCCTTCTGCTTTGCGGAACTGCGTCGCGGAGTTAATCTCGCAAAGCCGGGTTTCGACACGATCGCATGATCTATTTAAGAAACCTTACGGGCCATGGCAGCCGATTGTGATATATCCTGTAAAATGGAACATTGGTACATCCGAACGACTCCATGAATGATGCTATGGAGGGTATTGAAGATCCTTCAAAATCAAGGATCGTCCTGGTAGAAGAAAATTCTTTAATCAACTCATTAATAATATAATATCCAATATTACCTTTACGGCTCTCAGGTGTATTTGCCGCAAACAGCATTATTATTCTTCCTTCAGTTTCCAGGATAAATCTTCCGAATATCAGTTTCTTGCCTGAATCTCTTGCTCCCATTATTCTCCCTCTTCCGGAACTGATACACAAATCCATTAGTATTCTGAACCGTTTATAATCCAGCGTTTTTAATCCTTTGATTTTCAACCCTTTATTATTTCGAAACAAAGTGACAAGCTCACCGGGATTCACATCATTGACTATCTCAGGTCGCTTCCTGACTGCTCTCTCAATACTCTTCTTACATCCGGAAGAGAAATTTTGCCAGATGGTATCATAGGAATTGGAAAGATCAAGTTCATAATTAATCCTTTCCGTTATAGTGTATCCCTTGCTGCTTATTTTCTGTCCCACACACAGATCAATGAACCTGTAAAAATCAGGTATCTTATCCAAAAACATGTCGATCACTCCCTGAGCTTGCCTACCGGTTGAATAAACTCCAAGCTGTTGCAGAAATGTGGGAGTGGAAATATAATGAATACCGTATTTTTTCAATCCGGGTATAGGGAATACAGATTCATAATCGCCGTCTACAAGAGCATCCCAGCCGGGCGCCATGATATCGAGATACCATGAGTATCCGTAAGGTTTAACTCCCGGATAACTTCCGATACAGCTATCCCATTTCAATTTGTCTATTTCTTCATGTTTAAGATAGACGATCATGCCTGCTGATCTTGTAGCATTGATTCAAACAGTTCCCGCCAACCTTGCCATTCCGGGGTTTCAAGCAATGAGGTATTATGCCAGAGACTAACAAATAATCCCCCAACATTTTTTGTTTCCTTTATCAGCTTACAAATTACTTCTTTTGATGCTGAAGGATCATAGCCTTTATACTGGTAAAGAGTGACATCCATAACCTGGAATGGAATAATCCTGAGCGTTGTTTGCTTATCTGCAGAAACGTCGTAGAAACAGTAAGGTCTGGCTATTCCCGCCCTGAAACCGGGTTCATCATGCCAGCCCATCGAGAAATCCTCAGTGATCCCTGCATTCAGAAGGTTATGGTATGATTCCGGTATGAATAACCTGAGATAATGAAACCTGCCGGAAATTACCTCTTTAGCAGTGATCTTCCTCAGATGAGCCAGTTCTGTTTCCAGAAGTGAATATTTCTCTGCTGCATAATATGAGGGATGAAGACCCAGGGTATAATTTGATGCGATCATGTTAATAAGCTCCCTGTATCGTCCATTTTTCCATGACGGATTCTTATCATATTGCGAATGATCACCTACCGAGAAGAAGAATCTGGTCTCCGTATGTGCTTTTTCAGCATTTTCAATAATATAATCAAAAGTCTCATAAGGATCCTTCTTTTCATTTGTAACAACATGGTACCTGTCACCGATATGCTCCTTTTTATGTGTGAGATCCCGTATTACTCCTCCTGCATGTCTGAAAAGATTCCTTCCCAGGTAGGCAAAGGGCACATCAATATCTACTGTCAGAAGTGCCTGGTACTCGTTACGTCTGAAGGCAAGCGTCGGAAATCTCTTCAATAATGCTTTTGCAAACTCCTTCGCCCAAAGGTCGACAACCGGAATATCATGGAATCCATTTCTAAAGGCAAGCGATAATGAAGCCGGGAATCTCCCGTGTTCATCACGCTGAAAATCAAGGTATTCCTCATAACGGCTTATCATATAGAAGGAGGCCGCAAAAATATCAAAAGGCAGATCAGAGCAGTCCGGGGTCAGGAAGAATACAGGCAGGCTGTTCCATTCACCGGTTACTATATCCCTTTGATTTACACCTGTCTCAAACAACAGCGTGTCAGGGTTGATCCTGAAGGAGCCGGGAATATTATCAGATGAATAGTTGATTACAGGGTGTTTGCCCAGTTTGCGTCTGTCAGTAACCACTTCCCACTGTAATCCGAGAATATCTCCTATGATTATCCCGGCAATATAATCCAGCCTGGGAACCTTATTCTGAGCATATATTTTAACTTCTAGGGGCCCCATGTAACAAATTTACGTAAAATCTCCGTGCAACTCATAGTATTTAACCACAAAGGACTCAAAGCCCGCCCGAAAGACGTTCAGTCGGGCGGAGATAACACTAAGAAGATAAAGGGATAATAATAATTTTATCGTTTCAGGAAATCATCGTAAAGGACCTGCAGGTAGGCTTTTCCGAACCGGCCTGCTGCTTCGGGATTAGTACACTCCCCGGCCACCGGTGCCCCGAGCTTATGATCATAAACATATTTTGATGTGTCGGTGATGAAGACAAATCCTTCATTAAAAGTATAAAATGCGAATGAGTTTGATCCTTCAGATAACAGGTCTTTTGCGAATGGATAATTATCATTAAGATCAAGCTGGTGAAGCACTGTAAGCGGGATGTCGACCTGACTTCCCAATTTATCTATTTTTACACCATGTGTTGCAAGAGCGCCTCCAACCCAGAGCATGGGAATCCTGAATATCTCTTCGGAATATGCCAGGATCTCAAGAGAGCTCCTGCGACAGTGATCAGCAACAAATATTACCAGAGTGTTATCCCACCAGTCAGTATTCTTTGCCCAGTCGAGAAATGACCCGATAGTACTATCAGTGTAATATACTGAATTTCTGAATTTTGTCATATCATCACGACCTTCGAAGGCATGTTCCGTCGGAACCTCGAAAGGTTCATGGCTTGAAAGCGTTAAAACGACTTTCAGGAATGGTTCCCTGACAACCTGCATTGAATCCGCAAGTGCAGCCATGAGAATATGGTCATGAACCCCCCATTTGGAATTATAATACTCAGGACTGAAATTGTCCATCGTTATGATCTGTTTAAAACCCGAATTGATGACAAATGAATTGAAGTTGGCAAAATTGATTTCGCCTCCATACCAGAAAGCACTATTGTAACCCTGTTCATTTAAAATTTTTACCAGGCCCGGAAGTGATTGTGTTTTCCTGGGTTCTTTCATTATTGACACAACAGGTTGCGACGGATACCCGTTCAGAATTGCAGGCATGGCCTTATCGGTACGGTTTCCCGAAGCATAAAAATTTGTAAACAAAACTCCCTCTTTGGTGTACCTGTTGAAACATGGTGTTGTTAATGAATCTCCTCCTAACGGTCCTATGAGGGTGCTGCCAAAACTTTCAAGTACAAAAAGAAGAATATTTGGTCTTGTATTGTTTATTAATTTAACAGGGATTCCATTTTCAACTGTCAGAGATTCTACCATTTCCTTTGCCAAATCCAGATCACCATAATTATACGGATTTGTTGACGGCTTCCGGTTAAAAACCGAGCTGCCGACATTCCATGCCACATTAATTGCGGTATGATTTACAAATATATCCTGACTGAAATAAACTGAGCCCGCATTTACAGGAGCAATTCCCACACCACCTCTGACAGGAATAATAAGAGATCCAAAAAGAACTGTAAAAAACAGCATGGCAACAGGCCACAGCTTTACCCTGTTAAAATTATCAAACAGTCTGTCGATGAGCCTGTTATATAACAGGATAAAAGTTGCTGTGATCAGGATAACTGTCAGGATGACAACCGATAACTGAAAGGTGCTTACTGACGCTATCACCTCTTTAGGAGTATTGAGGTACTGCAGGGCACTGTAATCCATACGGAATCCCCAGTATTTATATATCAATGTATCGGCAACAACTATGACTACAGATATGAGTATTATTAAATAAGAATACCATCTTACAAAACGCCTGTACCAGTTGCCGGTAAAGTAAATGCCCGGGATTAGGACCAGCATCGGGATAATAAGAATATAACCTGTTGCTGACATATCCAGTATTATCCCGTGCAGGAAGGTTGCTGTCAGTGTGCCCGCACTGAACTGGATAGCTTCCCTGAAATGGGTGAAAATAAAGAAGAGCCTGGCAAAAACAAAAAACAGCAGCCAGAAAAGTGCATATAATATAACAGCTATTAATCTTTTCTTCATAGTCAGATTATGACGATGAGACAAAATTACGATTTCATTTTAATATCATGATACATCACGATTTAATTGATGTGATCCCAATTTTATACCGTTTTTATAGAATAAAATCAAAGAAAAGGTTATAATAATCATCCCCGTTATGGTGAGCCATTCCGGTTTTTCACCCGGGACAAAAAGCCAGCTCAGTATTGCACCAACAACAGGTATAATAAATTTCCACAGGTTCAGTTCAGAGACTTTAACATGTGGTCTCTGAAGAAGCCTGAACCATATAGAGAAGGCATTGGCTGCCATAAAACTTAACCATAGAAGGACTAACCAGTATTTTACAGGCATGGGTCCCTGTGGTTTTCCTTCCAGAGGTATAGAAATCAGCCAGATTACAGCTCCTCCGATAAAAAGTGATGTAGAACTGAGCACCTGAGGATTCATCCCCTTGCCCTTCATTGACACCAGAACATTGCTTGTGGCGGTGGCTATATTTGCACCAAGGATCATGAAAACACCAAGCAGTTCAATGAGATTTCCCAGTTTGAAAGCCTGCCTTCCGGCACTTATCAGGATTACACCTGTTATGCCGAAAGTTATCGTAACAATCTTTTTCCCCGTAAGCCTGTCTCCTTCTTGCATCATTGCTGCAACTACTGCTGTAACAAGTGGTTGAGACCCTACAATGACAGCTCCGAGAGCACCGGGAACAAGGTCCATGCCAAGATAAAACAGTATGTAATTGACAAGCGTTTGCAGGACTGTCACCCAGATGACAATCTTCCAGTGTTCCCTTATCATAGAGAAAAAGGCTTTAGGTTTTACGGTGAACGGAAGGATCATAAGACCTGCAAGGGTAAAACGTACTCCTGCGAAATGAAGCGGGGTATCATATTCCAAACCTATCTTTATGCCTGCATAGGCAGTGGACCATAAAAGACAGGTAACAATTGCCCAGAATGTTGTATCGTCCCTCTTTTCCAATTAAAATATTTTGGCGGCAAAGATCAGAAAAAAATCCTTTCACACATAATACTTCTGTGTTGGTCGCGGTTACCCGCTGTACCTCTCATTCATTTTAATACTATCAAGACTGATCTGCCCACTGGCAAAAAGATAATTCAATATACAGACCAGCCCGGAGAGTGGTTCAAAATACTTGCTGGGTTAAATGCAGGAGCATTGATCTTTGAACAGGCAACAATCAGAGGTATCCGTGAAGAGATGCTGTCAATAAGGCACTATCGATGGATGAGCCTGTCATTATAAATGCTATCATTGATCCCGGGGATGATAAATGGTTGATAGTGAAGGCATTAGGCGTCAGGCATCAGGCAGGGGGTATCACCAGCCGGCGAAATTTATTAACATAATGCCAATTGCCAACTGCTAACTGTCTTTATTTCTTGGTTTTCGCTGTTTTTGTTGTTTTCGTTGTTTTCTTCTCTGCCGGAGCTTTCTTCGCCTTTGCCGGTTTTGTTTCTTTTACTACTTTGACTGCTTTGACCGGCTTTGTCTCTTTTTTCTTAGCCGGGGCTTTTTTAGCCGCTGCAGCTGTTTTGGTTTCCTTTGCAGGCTTCTCCTTCTTTGGTTCCTTTACTGTTTTGGCCTTTTCGGGTTCTTTGGCAGGTTTGGGAGCTTTCGTTTCTTTTACTTCTTTTACATCTTTAACTTCACTGACCGGCTCCTGTACTTTCACCTCTTTTGCTTCAGTAACTTCTTTTACCTCTTTAACAGGTTTTCTCTCCTTTAGAGACTTTTTATCTTTTGATTTTATTTCCCTGACCGGTGCGGCATTCTTAACGGCAGGTTTGTTGATTTTTTTCCTGCGCCGTCTGACCCCATAAGTTCCAAGAATTATCTTGCCTCTTCTTGTTTTTTTATCACCTTTCCCCATATAGATTGTTTTTTAAATATTGTGCCTGTTTCAGGTGGCCGTAAAGTTAATAATATTCTTTATTTATAAACAAACATTACGGGGTTCTTCACCAAAAAAGAAAAACGAGGAACGAGGACCGAGGACCGTGGACCAAGGACCAAGGACCAACGATCAAGTAACTTGAATTAATTATTGTAACTTGCAATAAAAATATCGGCTTTATGCAAACATTAGAAGATTTAAGACTGGCGGTACTGATTGATGCTGATAATATTCCATTCAGCAATGTCAAGGGGATGCTCGAAGAGATCGCCAAATATGGGACTCCAACCTTTAAAAGGATCTATGGAGACTGGACAAAACCAACTGTTTCGGGATGGAAGCAGGTACTGCTTGAAAATGCAATAACACCTATACAGCAGTACAGTTACACGAAGGGGAAGAACTCCACTGACTCTGCGATGATAATAGATGCTATGGACATATTGTATTCAGGAAAAGTGGATGGATTTTGTATTGTCTCCAGCGACAGTGATTTTACAAGGCTGGCCACAAGATTAAGGGAAGCAGGTATGAGAGTTATTGGAATAGGTGAAAGAAAAACACCATCACCATTCATTATTGCCTGCGACAAATTCATCTATATTGAAATAATTAACTCTCCCGTTACCATTCAGGAAGCGGCTCCGGCAAAGAAAAAGAGAGGGAAGCCTGTTTCACGGAAGCAAAAGGATGAGGAGAGTGACCAACAAATTCAGGCAAGGAAGGCCAGGAGACTTATTGCCTCATCTATCAATGACCTGGCTGATGATAACGGCTGGGCATATCTCGGTGACGTCGGGAACCTGATCCTTAAGAAGCAGCCTGATTTTGATCCGAGGAATTTCGGGTTTGCCAAACTAACCCCCCTGATCAGATCATTTGATTTTGAGATAGATGAGAGGGATTCAGGGCAGAATAAT
This sequence comes from uncultured Rikenellaceae bacterium, assembly GCA_964535035.1. GTDB lineage: Bacteria > Bacteroidota > Bacteroidia > Bacteroidales > VadinHA17 > LD21. Next base: position 24,882 of record CAZHRV010000244.1, on the reverse strand, counting down.
ATTAAGCATATTTATATCAGGAACAGGAAATGATTTCGGTACCCGGTGCTTGGTACTCGGTGCTATCCTGCGATAGCGTGCAGATCGAGGACCGGGTACCTTACAAATTACGCTTCAAAAAGTAATTAAAATTCAATATATTAAACAGAATATTTTTTGTTTCGGAAAAAAAACATGACCTTTGACATTGTATAATAACACATTAATAATTGAATCATGAACATTTACGTTGGAAGTCTTCATTTTAAAATGAATGAAGCAGAATTAAGAGAACTATTTGAAGAGTATGGCGAAGTAACATCTGCAAAGATTATTTTTGACAAATACTCTGGGAAAAGCAAAGGTTTTGGTTTTGTTGAAATGCCTAACGAAGCTGAGGCAAAAAAGGCCATTGAAGAACTTAACGGCGCCGAGGTGCAGGGAAGAAAGATTATTGTAAACGAGTCAATTGAAAGAGCTGACAGAAGAAGAGATTTCAGAGGCGGCAATTCTGATCGCCGAGGACCAGGAGGAAACAGAAGGGATATGTAAAATCAAAAACAAAAAACAAAAATTATGAAAGGCACTGTTAAATGGTATGACAGGGTTAAGGGTTACGGATTCCTTCAGACAGAAGATGAGAAAGATATCTTCGTTCACAGATCAGGTCTGGAGGTATCACAATCCGAGCTTGAAGCAGGTCAGGCTGTTGAATTTGAAGTAGAACAACGCGAAAAAGGGCCTGTGGCCATCAATGTAAAAAAAGCTGAATGATCTTACCGTAGTTTATAAAAAGAGGCCGTAAAAAAATTACGGTCTCTTTTTTATTCTGTTAAATACCGGTTATACGAGTGCCCATGGTTTACTTTACTCATACTGCATTAGTTCTGTTGCTGCACCGTCAGTATCGTCAACGAAAGTCTCGGTTGTCGGATCCCACTTGACATTTTTCTTTAGTTCACAGGCAATATTTCCAAGGTTGCAAACAGTACATCTGCTATATGCTATCTCAACAGGAACGACAGGATTCTGACGTGAACGAATTTGAGAACATGCCTAACCTGATAAAAACAAAGAATGCCATTGTGGGAGGCCCGGGGGATATTTCAGTTGGTGCCGCCCTTTTTGAGAAGATTAACAGGGAAGGAGTCTAAAGGTCAATGAAATAATATTTTAACCTGTATATCTTTGTAACCTATTTAAATCTTTGCGACCTTTGATCTCAATCTTAAAATATTATAAGTAAAGTATAGAAATGGAAAATATTGTTGAAAATATCAAAAGCAAGACCGGATTCATCATCGATATGGATGGAGTGATATATCACGGGAACAAATTATTGCCCGGGGTTAATGAATTTCTCGCATGGATGGAAAATTCAGGGAAAAAATACCTCTTCCTGACAAATGCAAGTGAGAGAACTCCTAAAGAGCTCCATGAAAAGCTAAAAAGACTCGGAATAATTGTCGATGTTGAACACTTTTATACCAGTGCCCTGGCAACATCAAGTTTCCTGGCAAGTCAGAAACCGGAAGGAAGCGCATATATAATAGGTGATGCCGGACTTATAAATGCACTGTGGATTTTAAAGCTGGTTTATGAAGAAAAATAAGAAATACAAAAAGCAGCGTAAAGAGGTTGCCCGCTTCATGAGAAGACTTTACCGTCTGGGACTTACAACAACCTCAGGAGGCAATATCAGCTCCCGTGTTTCGGAGGACATAATCGTGATAACGCCTTCCGCCACTGACAAAGGCCGGATGAAATGGAAAGAGGTGGGAGTAATATCGATACTTGGCGAAAACCTGACGCCTGATCTCAAACCATCAATTGAATATGCCCTTCATCTCAATATTTATAAGAAGAGAGCCGATGTTGTTGCAATTGTTCATGCACACCCTGTATTCGCATCGTCATTCACTGCAATGAAATTCCCGATAAATACAAGTCTGACAGCCGAAGCGAGAGCAATATGCGGAGAGCCTCTTTTTGTGCCGTATGCTTTAATGGGATCGGTAGAACTTGCAGACATTGTTGCAGAACATTCACTTGATGCTGACATTCTTCTGCTTGAAAACCATGGTATCCTTACCACTGGAGCGACTATTTTACAGGCTTTTGACAAGCTCGAAGTACTTGAAAATGCAGCTAAAATGACATTGATTATTGAGATGAAGGGGAAGAAGAGAATGCTATCTCCTTCGAGGATACATGAAATAGACAGGCTGTTCAGACATTAACAAGCATATTCCTAAAATCCAGATCAGAAATTTAAATCCGGTGCAATGATCAAAAAACTCCTTTCTGGTTTTCCTCCCTACGAAGAATCAATAAGAATAATGAATGGCGCCAGGGTTCCGGCATTCAGGGAGGCTAACGGGCATATTCATACACTCTATTCATTCAGCGCTTTCGACAGGCTTGAAACAGCCCTGTATATGGCTGATGAGGAGGAAATAGCTGTGCCGGGAATAAATGATTTTCTGGTGACTGACGGCTTTGAGGCATTTCACTCAGCCTGTATAAGGCATAATGTTCTTCCTCTGTTCAATATAGAATTTATTTGCCTTCTAAAGAATGAACAGAAATCAGGAATCCGGATAAATGATCCCAATAATCCCGGAAGAGTATATATAAGCGGCAAGGGGCTGGATTATCCCTTCAGGGCAGGATGGCAAGACAAACGGCGACTCAATAAAATAAAAAGAATGAGCCAGGAGCAGGTCAGGATCTGCCGGTAACCGGTGGACAGGTTATGTTAGGATGAAAACAAAAGCAGTAAGAATATACGGAAAAAAGGATTTGCGGCTGGAGGAGTTTGACCTGCCGGAAATGAAGGATGACGAGATACTTGCACAGGTTGTCTCCGACAGTATCTGTATGTCATCACACAAGGCAGCGCTGCAGGGCTCAGAGCATAAGCGTATTCCTGATGACATTGCTGTAAATCCCACCATCATCGGTCATGAGTTCGCCGGAGTAATAGTTAAAGTGGGAAAAAAATGGCAGCATATGTACCATGAAGGACAGAAATTCTCCATACAACCTGCAATGGCCCATACAGGTACTCTGGATGCTCCCGGGTATTCATTTCGTTATATCGGAGGAAATGCAACACATATAATAATCCCTGATATTGTCATGGAGGCTGGTTGTCTGCTGCCCTACGATGGTGAAGCATGGTTTCCGGCATCTCTGTCGGAACCTATGTCATGTATTATCGGAGCTTTTCATGCCAGTTATCATATACCTTCAGGCACCTATAAACATGAAATGGGCATCAGGGAGGGTGGTAAGCTGGCTATATTGGCGGGTGTAGGACCAATGGGTCTTGGCGCAATCGATTATGCCCTGCACCATGATCGTAAGCCGTCATTGATTGTTGTAACCGACATTGATGACAGCCGCTTATCGAGAGCAGCCTGCCTGTTCACTGCGGGAAAGGCTGAAAGAGAAGGGATCAGGCTGGTTTTTGTCAATACAGGCATGATAAATGACCCTGTTGACCATCTGCGGGACCTTGCCGGGGGCAGTGGCTTTGACGATGTTTTTATATTTGCTCCGGTAAAAGAGGTGGTAAAACAGGGCGATGCAATACTGGGCTTTGACGGATGTCTGAATTTCTTCGCAGGACCGACAGATCCGAATTTCAAGGCAGAAATAAATTTCTATAATGCTCATTATGCTTCTACCCACATAATAAGTACATCAGGCGGAAATACTGACGATATGCGTGAATCTCTGAGACTCATTGCTGAAGGTAAGATAAACCCGGCAGTAATGATAACACATGTCGGAGGACTGGATGCCGTAGTGGAAACAACATTAAACCTGCCGAAAATTCCCGGAGGCAAAAAGCTAATTTATACAAATATTTCAATGCCGCTTGTCTCGCTTTATAAGTTGGAGGAATTAGCGGCAGATAATATATTTTACGCAGGACTGCATGAGATAGTTTCGAAAAACGGCTATATCTGGTCAGTTGAAGCAGAAAAATACCTGCTGGCAAACGCAAAATCCATATAGGTAATATTTCAGTTATTTATAACTCTCAGCAAATTTCTGAGACACATAATTCTCATAGCTAATACACACATCAGATGCAAAATTCACGCCGGTGGAAATAATTTGCGACCACTCCTCCTCGCCCATTTTTTCGAGTTGTTCCACACTAATATTATTCTTATAAATTGCTGTTATCATTCCGGCATTGAAGTTATCTCCCGCTCCTATTGTGCTCACCGGTTTTAATTTCCTCACCGGAAATTTCCCCGAATAAAAGGATGTCCTGACATAAACAGCCTCCCCGCTGGCAGTATATACAAGGCAATTACAGTATTCCCTGGTCACTTTCCATGCTTCATCAGGGGTATCTGTATCGAAGATATTTTTGAAATCCTCATCGGATCCTCTTATAATACGGGCCATCTGCATGTTCTCAATTATCAGCGGCTTAAGCTCTTCGAGCTCCGCAGCGTGAGCCATCCTGAAATTAGGATCATAGATTACAATGGCTCCCTGCTGTCTGGATCTGCTGATAAAATCAGTGAATTTCTTCCTGATCTCAACAGTTATGGCATAAATTGAACCACACAATATTATATCATCTTTTCTGATAAAAGGAAATTCCATCTCGAGCCTGTTTAAGGGATAATTTTTATAGAAGGTGTAACTGGCATCGTTATTTTCATTCAGCAAAGCGATCGCAAGAGCTGTCTTACCTTCGTTATAATGATCGACAAAGACTGTTCCCACTCCGTTATCATGGAGAAAGTCATCAATTATTTTTCCGATATCGTCATCGGCATATTCGCTCACAAGATAAACAGGCAACCCGATACGTCCCAGTGAAACGGTGCTGTTAAGCATGGCTCCTCCTGGTTTTGCAGCTTGTGGCTGACTATTTTTAAAGATTATGTCAAGTAGTGTTTCTCCAATAGCATAGATCTTTCTCATAATAATTAAAGCTATATGAATTAACTGTGAATTTACAAAATATATAATTTCCCTTTGTGCTCTTTGAGGTTATCTTTGTTATAATTTTCCTGTTCATGGTTCTGATATAGTCAATTAATGTATTTAATCAATATAGAGTTAAAAATAAGGTGTTAAAGGAACTACTGTTTTCGAAAAATGATTAATAATCTGATAAAATACAGAATTCTTACTTATCTTAGGTCGAATAAGAAAATTCTTAGCCTGTATTTATGAATATGAAACCTCCATATATTTCATTCACAGACAATAATATTAATATTTTATATCAAACATGGAAGTCCAATATAACCCTTGGAAATAAATTATTGACACATGAAGAGTATAATTGTTATCGGCAGTTCTAATACCGATATGGTTATTAAAACTGATAAAATTCCTATGCCGGGAGAAACTATACTGGGAGGAACCTTCTTAATGAATCCCGGAGGTAAAGGTGCAAATCAGGCCGTGGCTGCTTCACGGCTTGGGGGTAAGGTTACTTTTATCGCAAAAATAGGGGATGATCTGTTTGGAAATCAGACAACAAAAATATTGAAGAAAGAGGGTGTCGATACAAACTTTATTGTTAAGGATTCTGAATTACCATCAGGTATTGCTCTTATCACCGTTGATGAGGAGGGAGAGAACAGTATTGTTGTTGCACCCGGATCAAATCACAACCTCCTGGTACAGGATATTGATAGTGACATTCTGTCTGCTGATAAATTCAAAGTCATGCTTCTTCAACTTGAGATCCCTCTTATGACTGTTGAATATGCAGCGCTTACAGCTGCCGAAAATGGAATAAAAGTTATCCTTAATCCTGCTCCGGCCCAAAAGTTACATGATTACCTTCTCAGGCATATCTGGCTCATAACTCCTGATGAATCTGAAGTAGAAATACTTACAGGCATAAAGGTCCATAATGAATTTACAGCTGAAGCTGCGGCAACATCTCTTCATAAAAGAGGTGTCAAAAATGTTATAATAACTATGAGTGCAAAAGGTGCCTTTGTAAAATCAGAGGACTTTACTGAAATGTTTCCCGGAGTAGAGGCCAAAGCAGTAGATACAACTGGTGCCGGAGACGTTTTTAACGCTGCTCTGGCCGTCGCAACTGCTGAAGGAAAAGGATTAAGGGATGCCGTTATATTTGCAAATAAGGCAGCATCAATCTGTGTAACCCGCATGGGGGCCCAGGCCTCAGCACCATACAGAAACGAAATTGTGCAATAAAACCGTGAAACACATAGAGATATGGATCACAAAGAAACATTGCAGCCTTTTGAGACCGTCGATAAATTGCTGCATGAAGATAACAGGACTGAGCTGACTAATTTCATTGAATCACTTCCGACAAGTGAGGTGGTATATCTTATGAGCAAGCTTACCAGGAAAGATCAGCATAAATTGCTGTTAATGATCAATCCTGAAGAAGCAGCAGATGTTATTGAAGAGCTGCCCGAAGCCCAGGCAGCAGATATAATCGAAGAAATGGATGCCGGAAGTGCAGTTGCTATTATTAATGAAATGACTAGCGATGACCGGGCGGACCTTATCAACGAAATGCTCGAAGAGGAGGCAGAGGCAATTCTTACAAAGATGCATCCTGATGAAGCTGCCAAGGTCAGAAAAATGATCGAATATGACTCTGAAACTGCCGGCGGACTGATGCTTACGGAATATATAGCCTATAATGAATCATCAACCGTAAAAGAGGCAATTGAAGATCTCAGGGCATACTCTGAAAAATATAAGAACTACCATATCAGGTATATTTATGTGGTATCGGAAAAAAACCGGTTTGTCGGAGTTTTACAGATGCAGGATATGTTACTGAGTAGTCCCAAAAAGAGACTTTCTGAGATAGTTATTAAGAAAGAAGTAATGGCTGTTACCGTGGATACTCCTCTGGAAAAGCTGGATGATTTGTTTGACACATATAATTTTTACGGGTTTCCGGTTGTTGATGGTCAGAACCAGTTAATAGGTGTTGTAATAAGGAATGATGTACTTGAAGCTGTGAATGAAAGGACGGCTTTTGAACACCTTGAAACCCAGGGTATTGTTGGCGGCGATGAGTTAAGGACCATGCCTGTATGGCTCAGGTCACGTCGTCGTCTTTCATGGTTGTCAGTCAATATTTTGCTTAATCTGATTGCTGCCAGTGTAATTGCTTTTTACCAGGAAACTCTAAGTGCAGTTATTGCCCTGGCTGTTTTTCTTCCGATAATATCTGATATGAGCGGATGTACAGGAAACCAGGCTGTAGCAGTCAGTATGCGTGAACTTTCGCTTGGTACCGTAAGGCCTGGTGAGGTCTTCAGGGTATGGTTACAGGAAATTTCCGTCGGACTAATAAATGGTCTGATCCTTGGAATTCTGATCGGGGCTGCTGCATATCTCTGGAAAAGGAATATCTACCTGGGTATTGTGGTTGGCGGAGCCCTGACAATAAACACATTAATAGCAGTTTCCATAGGAGGTACGATTCCTTTGATTCTTAAAAAGATGAACGTTGATCCGGCTCTTGCATCGGGACCAATTCTAACGACAATTACTGATATGGTCGGATTTTTTCTGGCCCTGGCCTTTGCTACGATGGCCTTAACCCGTATTTCAGGAATCTTATGAATTATTATGCCATATAAAGGTATCCCGATCTGTCGAGATACCACTCGCCCGGAGCGTCAAGAGCGGCTTTGTAGTTTTCAGTTTGCCGACAGGATTTTTTAATTTATCCTGATGGTTTTCTTTAAGGATATTTTGTCACCCTGTGCCGTAATTCCCTGAATATATAACATATAATCACCTGGAAGATCTGAGGCGCAGAATTCAATGGATATTTTGTTTCCCGTATCGGGTTTAACAGAGGGATTCCAGTAGAGTGTATTTCTGAAATCCGGTATTCTATTCTGCTTGGATTCCTGTGCAGAATAATCGGGTGATAAGAAAACAATAACAGGTTCGGTTACCCTGTATGGTAGTCTTATAGCATGGTCAGGCAGAGCTACATTACTAAAATCTCCCGATTCAGTTATTACATTAATAATCCCGAGAAAGAAATAATCACCAATAAAATAGGCATCCTTCACAACATCAATTTTTTCGACAAGATCAGGATCCAGGTTGGCAATAAGCGCAGGATCATTGATCAGTACACCGTCTATAAAAAGACCTGGTGGTTTGTCAAATATCCTGTCCTCCGCAGAATTATATATTGAAATTTCATATTCCGATTTTCTCTTTCTCATAAAAATCCCCGGAAGAAGTTCAAAGAAGACCTCCTGCATTACCGGGAGTTTAATATAATCATCCATAACCAGTTCAATATCGGGTTTCCCATAGAACCGTTTTGTTTCACGCAGGGCAATGGTCTTTTGTAAAGTGTTTCCGATATATGATGTTCCATAAATTTTAGCGACCTGGTAATGTGCACTCATGCCAGGTACATATGCCGGGGTTTCTCTGTCGGAAAAACCTGATCCTTCAAATAGATAAACAACTTCTGAAAATGATGATTCCATTTTTATGGTATTGTTCCGGATCACCTTTTCGGGCTGAATAACCAAATCGCTAATCCCTTCCATAATCGGGAAGTCAAATACGAATTTACCGGTTGTATCGGTTAATGCATATTGCAAAGAGGCTGTTTTCGAGGGAGTTGAGAGAAAAATATATTCACCACCATCTCCTTTCAGAGTGCTTCTGTTTATCAGGCTTCCTGTTAGAAAATGACTTTCTTTTTCAATTCCGTATTTGTATGAAGGAATATCGTCAAATAAAATAACATCCCAGTCTATCCAGTTGCTTTTCAGGGTTGAAAGGAACTGGTTCAGTATCCCGGGATCTATTTCGTCAAGTTTTTTATTTTTTATATTATCAGGAATAATCCCGAATTCCGTTCCGAAAACCATGTAATCATCAATATCACCAGAGTTAAATCCTCCATTCTCAGGAACTACTGAAAGGCTCAGGTTAACCAGTTCAGTTGATGGAACTATTTCTGTATTAATACTTATGTCGAGTGATATTTTATCTCTTCTCTCATATTCACCAGATGTATCAATTGTAAGATATTTGTTGTTTGCAGCCGGTGTATAAATAAATTTCTCAAAAACCGGTTCTCCAGTCACTTCAAACAGTGTGATATGATTTATACCATGTACGATGTTCTGCCCGGGGATATTCACGCTTATATTATCACTTGATACCCTCACTGTATTTTTAAAGTATATAATACCATGAGTCTGCATTATCAGATAAAACACATTGCCATACCGGGATCGGAATACATCATTTGTATGTATTGAAACCTCCAGATCTCCTGATCCGGATTTTGTTGTTTCAAGAGTAAATTCATCTTTTGTGAAATGTATTGTTCTTCTTGTTAATGGTCTTTCCGGTATTATATTCTTATAGCCGGGTTTGACCTTAAAAGCACGACTGCTGAATGTATTATATATGTTTATATCCTTCATAAAGCAATTTACCGGAAGGAAGTTTTTCATCCAGTTTGTATATGCTCTTAATGTATAATTGCCTGAGCTTAAAGAGTCAGGCAGGACAACCTGTCCGGGACCAGATCCATTCTCGATCAGGATCCTTTTCTGCAACACCGGATTATTATACATGTTCATCAGCTCTATATAAACGATCCTGCTGTAAGGCGAAGGTTTGGAGCTTTGTCTGTCAACCACATAAACATTAAACCACATTTCTTCACCGGCAATAAAATCTTCCCTGTCGGTATGTATATATATCTCCTCCCTCGGGACGTCCTTACAATATTGATTAAATTTACCGGTAATATCATCTATGTTAACAATCTGTCTCTGTCCATAAATAAATGAAGAATTCAGGATACAGAACAGAATAAAAATAACCGGTTTTAAATATCTTATCATTTACTCTATCTTCAGATTGTTACTTGTTTTCTTCTCTCCAGAATGATGGTTCCTCAGTTGTTCCCCGTACAGTACAGTCGGCACAACCCTTTATCGTTGTATATACTTTGTAAGGATTAAAGAAATCGTATGAGTTGTCAATTATAAGCCAGTATGATACCCCGAGTCCTTCAGGTTCCGGAGCCATCATTCCGAATATTGTATCGGAAGGACACTGACTATACAGATATGCCAGACCAGCAAAACGATCTTCTATGAAGATCCTTTTTGAGGTCTTTGCGGATACACTAAAATACCCCAGCACCTGCTCGGATGGATCTTCGATACAGTAAATATTACCCGGTATTGAAACAGGAGTGATGTCATAAAGACTTCCAACGTTTTCAGTTACATTCTGTAACTTCTCCCAGTAATTATACTCATCTTCATTAATCGAATACTGGTTTACGAGCAGACTATATCTCTTCGACAGTCTGTCAGTTATTGCCGAAATGTAGTTTACGGGCCATTTTTCTATTCTGTCTTCAGATAAAACTGATGTATTCTTGATAAAAATGGAGTTCGAATTATTTGTAATCCAGCATATCCGGTTAGTAACTTCATAAGGAATCCGGAATATCCATGTTTCGGAGAAATCCCATCTGAAGTACTTGCATATACCATCAGGATCATAAGTATTCAGATAAACCTGACATTCCTGCTTCAATGGTCTTCCATCCGTTGTTACCTCAGTAGTTATTTTTTCATAAAACAAAGAATCAATGAGGGGCACCGGTTTCATTTCCATTAATAATGATTCATAATTCTTATATGAAAGATCAGGATTGTTTGTGTTTATGAGTAATTTATATTTTCGACCCACAAATCCCCTGAACACTCCGTCTGTTACATAGGTACCCGGTTGTGTTTCATACAGACTTGTCCAGTTTCCATTATCATCGGAAATAGTTACAATGCATCCGGTAAGTACTACTGTATTTCCATTCGACGAAAGAGGAAGCGACTTTGATAATTTCACAGTGTAAACACCCGGTTGATCGGTTATCATACCTTCAACAACCAGCATAGTATCATTCTCATCAGTTTCAGGAACAAATTGAGTTATGCAGCTACTTATAATCAGAACGCCTGTAATTAATGCTATGTATTTATTTGATCTCATGATTCTTAAAAGTCAAAATTGAAGGATATAGATGGAATAGCCTGTCCGAATACTGATAGTTTATATCCCTGTATCCTGTTATGTTCATTCATGAAATAAACAGAGTAAACATTCTGTCTTCCAAAAAGATTATATACTGAGAATATCCAGTGAGGATGTGCAATTTTTTTTGATTTAAGGTTTCCGCTTATTGTAGCGGAAAGGTCGAGCCTCATATAATCAGGAATCCTGTATTTATTCCTGTCGGAGTACTGCATAAGAAGCATGTCGCCCAGGTGATACGTTGAAATAGGATATGTTATTGGCCTTCCTGTACTCCATGTATAGTTTGCCGAGAAATTGAACCTCCTTGAGAACAGGAAGTTAAAAGTTACTATAAGGTCATTTGGTTTATCAAAATTAGCCGGGAACCATTTGCCTTTATTTATAACCTCGTCATTGAATTTCCCGGTACTTTTAAGCAGTGTTCTCGAATAGGTATATGCGACACTCCATCGTATTCTTCCTTCACTTTTCTTCAGCATCAGTTCAACACCATAAGCTCTTCCAAGAACATTAACCAGGTCCGTCTCAATATCATCATTCATCACCAGCTTTGTACCTCCTTTAAAATCAAACATGTCCTTGATATGTTTATAATAGACCTCAACTGACGATTCTATGCTGTTATTCAAAAGCATCTGATAAAATCCTGCTGAATATTGATTGCCTACCTGTGGCTTAAGGTAATAATCGCTTAACTTCCAAGTATCTGTAGGTGATATTGATGTGGTATTAGATAACAAATGCAAATACTGCCGCGTTTTGTTGTAATTAATTTTAATGGAACTTTTTGGTGAAGTTCTGAAATTTAATGATATTCTGAATTCGGGACCAGCATATGTCTTAAGTAACTGCCTTGAATTAAATGTAAGGGTATCGATAACTGTCGAGTTGCTTTTGGTATAATCAGGATCATAAATCAGTACTGATCTTGGCCCGGAGGCGAAAAAGGTAGAAAATCTTATTCCTGCATTTACCGACAGGTAGTCTGTAAGGACATATTTATCCTCTATATATAAAGCTGTTTCAAGGGCTCTCTCTTCAGGAATTATTTCTTTTACTACAAGTGATGAGTCTCCAAAAGGCACATAACTTCCGGGGGAAACTGCATATCTTGTGATATCGAGTCCATAGTTCACCTCGTGTCTTCCCTGGTACCAGTTAAAATCAGCTTTAGCTCCTGTGCTGTTAATCTGATGTGAAAGCAGGAATCCCTCTGTTGGATTCTCATCGCTGGAAACATTATACTTATAATTGCTGTTATTTACCGACATTACGGAGAAAAACCTGCTGGTGAAGAAATGACGCCATCTCAGTGCAACAATGTGATTATCATAACTATAAGCAGTATCCGAATTGAACCTGAAAGCATCATGGCTCAGGTAAGATGAAAGTTCAATCCGGTTATTCTTATTTATATCATATGTTATTTTACCGTTGAGGTCATAAAATAATGCGCGGCTTCTGCTGAGTGCAGGATTATCAATAAGCTTGAGTACCCAGTTTGAATAGGTAGTACGGCCGCTGATAATAAAAGTCAGGGTATCCTTAATAATAGGACCCTCAACCGTCAGGTGTGTTGTGATCGGACTTATACCGGCATTCCCTTCAAATTCCTTCCAGTTTCCATCTTTTGTCCCGATATCAAGTACTGAAGATATCCTTCCTCCATATCGGCTGGGAATTCCTCCCTTATATAATGTTGCATCCTTAATAATATCTGAATTAACTGCCGAGAAGAAACCAAAGAAATGAGATGAATTATATACAGGAGCACCGTATAAAAGAAGCAGGTTTTGATCAGAAGAACCGCCCCTGACATTGAATCCGGCTGATCCCTCTCCAACTGACTGTATACCGGGCACCAGAAGAATACTCTTAATAATATCTGATTCTCCCATTGATGTCGGTAAAAGCTTGAATGAAGTAATATTTATTTTTTCCACACCGGTTTCGTATCTCTGGAGGACTACATTTTTTTGAGCAGAGACAACTGTTTCTTTTAAAGGAATAAGCATACTGTTCATTTCAATATTCAGATCCCCCTCCCCGTACAGGTTGATATTAACCTGTTTTTCCTTCATCCCGATAAATGAGAATTGCAGCAAATGCGAACCACGCGGAAGGTTAAGAATGAAATGTCCAAATTCATTTGTAATGGTCCCTGCGGATAATTTCTCAACGTAAATTGTGGCACCGGAAACCGGTTCCTTTGTATCCCTGTCGGTTACATAACCTGATAAAAGGACATTCCCCGGCTTGTACCTGTCAGAAGGATTTCCTATGTCAAAGAAAGTTTTTTCAGCCAGTTCCTGTTCATCTCCCGTATCATAGTCAGTTAGCGGAATATAGTTCTTGACGCCGGTTGGTGCCGGTTTATTTGTAATCTTAACCGCAAAATCTTTTGTTAATACAACATTCCCTGTATTATCAATGAAATAATAAAGAGAGGCATCACCGAACAGTTTGTCGAGTAATTCTGTCAATGATACTATTCCAGGATAATTACCTGGTTTTAGATTATTTACCCATTCGTCTCTGAAGAAAAAGTGTAAATCATACTGACTTTCTGCCTTTGCTGCAAATTCCTTAAATGTCTGACCCCGGTAGTCCCACGTTATTTTTTTTTCGTCCTGAGCATCCAGTTTGCTGAACAATGATAAGCCAAAGACCAGAAGGTATATTTTGAATTTCATTTTAACGGCATTATTTTTTAAGATTGGTGTAATATTCCAGGACGGGGACAAAACTATCAGGTTCTTTTCTTGTAACCTGAAGTTTATTGGTTTTTATAAAATTCCTAACTTGTTGTTTTTTGTCACTTAAATGTTTTAAAAAACCTCTCTTCCCTCTTATCAGATAATTAATACCCTCGTTCCTGAGATATATACGGTGCACCTGGTAAAACTGGTCATATTTGTCTTCTACTGCCAGCATTTCGATCTCTTTCCTGTATTTAACAAAGAGGGTCAGCTCGCCGTCAAACAGCACATTTACATATCCTTCCAGGTTATTCAGGCTGTCTGCCTCCAGATTCTTAAACTGATATTTTCTGAAATTATATTCAAAGTTGAATCCATCAACCTTTTCTTTATTAAGCTGAATCATCCTTCCGATGTCATTCATAGCCAGGACTTCATCTTTAAAGATGTCATAGCTGATAAGAACATTTTTGAATAATCTCCCGTCGATTGTAACTGTACCGGGTAAGAGTCCGGAAGTGAACAAGAACTGGTCGCCTTGTACCCTGTAGTATAAATTGTGCCACAGCCTCCCGTTATAAAGAATCTGTTTCCCTGCTGTATCCTGTTTTCGGGGATTCACGGGGTCTGATATTGAAGACAGCGTTATTCCGGTAAGGTCAGGCTCAGAAAGAAAAACCAGAAAAAACAAAAACAAAAAATATATTTTGCTCATGCAACGAAATATCAATAATCTGCTTCCCGGGATAAATTAAAAACTATTCAATGTTACTATTCCGAAAGGTCAAATTTGGGAAATTAAAAAGAACAGGTAAAAGTACATAGACCAAGACAACTTGAATATTCGAAATATTCAATGTTATAATTTTTTAACATTTTTTAACAATTTTGGGTGTTCATTACAATAATAATGAGACAGTTTTCAATTTTGGTACTGTTGTTGTTCATTTATTATATCATTTTTCATCATGCGGTTTTCCAGAATCCTTACATATTTCAGAGCTTGTCTTATTTTATAGTATTCCCAGGCTTTCTGAGCCCATTGGAGAGCCATGTCAACATTACCGTTGATCTCATTAATAATAGCCATGTTATATATTGCTCTTCCAGCAATTTTTCTTTTTTGATTTGTTGTCTCCTGCTCCCATAATTCAGCAGCTTCGTTCCATTTACCGACCTGTGCCTTGCGTTTGGCTATCTTGAAATTATAGGTCCCCTTCACAAAATAATCCCGCATTACCCGTAATTCGAATGGTATTAATCGCAGAGCATAACTATGACCCGCCTTATTACTCACCTCAGTTATGGCCTCTTTTCTTCCCACAAGTGCAGCAACTGCAACCAGAGGAGTAACTCCTGTACCTGTGAAAACCACGGATTGAAAATGATTATACTGGTCTGCAATGACCTGGCTGCCAGGATCATATATTCTCCACCCGGTTTTTACAATTGTTTCCATGTCAGCCTGATGTACAATTCCGGGTATCTTCAGACCCAGTATTTTACTGGGGCCTCCATCATGTGTGGAATATCGGATTTTTGTGTCAGTATCATAATATTCCAGCGCAAACAGGGCATCGGTTCCTGTCTCGCTGCAAATCCTTGCTGCAATCTCCCATGAAAGCGGAACAGGGAAAATACCCAGGCTGGGGGTTCTGAAATCAATATCAGTAAGTGTTTTGACCTCATCGAACCTGTCGTTATTCAAGAGTTCCGCAGACAAGCCATTGATAGCCTGTTCGGCACCATCTTTGTCAAGGTTAATCCCTTCCAGAGTCAAAGCCTTATCAATAACATCAAGGATTTTTGTTTTGTCAGTCGGCACAGTGCGGTTAATGACTCCAACCTTTTTTATTTCAGGTGAAAGCGTTACAGGTGCCGGTTCCAGAACATTCATATACAGATGATTTATTTTACATGAAATCAACACACTGGATATCAATAGTATGAATACTGTTTTCTTCATGATCATAATTATTAAAATATGTCTTTTTTCTGCTTTTAAAACACTAATTCACGAAGTGTCAATCCCCCGACATGTCGGGGCAGGCTGTGTTTTCCGTGGTTAAAATGTTATTCTTCAATCTTTTCCAGCCTTATATTTCTTAATGCTGCTGTTGTATACCATGATGCAATTCCAAACGGTTTTGATAATTCTACTTCAGGCCTTATTGAAAGTGACTTATATCCTTTTATAAAATCAACAACGACGGAATCATCAATAAGAGCCTTTATTGTGTCTTCTTTCACCATAAGGCAAATTCTGTACCAATGATCTTTCTCGAACTCCATTAAGGTTGTTGTTTCGTTCTCCGAGGCATCCTTTTTATTTATGCTGCTCAATCCCACCACTGTGCCGCTCCATCCTCCGACAATGAGAGTACAGGGGTCCTTTCCTGCGGGGAAGGTCATACCACAGAAAAAATCATTACCTGCAACACGTTTCGCCTCAAGAGTCACCTTGTAATTCATTACCGGAAATTCTTTTTCCCATGTTATTCCGGTACACCCTTCACCCATTCCCAGTATTATTGCGCCACCTGATACATAGACGGGCCCCTGTGGCCCAAAATTTGTTATTTCCCATCCATCGAGTGTTACTCCGTCGAACAAATAAGTGCTGTCGGGCTTTGTAACTTGTTGATCTTGTATATCCTGAGAACTTGTGTCTTTTTTCAGGCTCCCAGAGCAGGAGATTAATAGAAGTCCTGTCAGTACCATGTGAATAACTGGTTTCATCCGATCAATCTTCCGGTTTATTTAATTCTCTTAAGGGCTTGTCGATTTTTTCAATTTCGGGCAGTGCATCTTTACTGTCTGTTTCTTTTAATTGCTCAAGTTTTCTTCCTGCAGGCAGTATCCTGCTCTCCCACGAACCCACAGCATCGTTATAACTCTTCAAAGCGCTCTTTAATCCCCCACCAACCTTTTCAAGATGATCTGCAAAGATACCTACCCTTGCAGAAAACTCATCCGCAGCTGTCATTATCTGCTGAGCATTTTCAGTAATATTATGTTGTTGCCATGACATTGCTACTGATTTAAGGATTACGATCAGTGTTGTTGGAGTTGCCAGTATTATTTTATTATTCATTGCATCCTGAAGAAGAGTCTTATCAGTCATTAATGCCACATTAAAAGCAGATTCAACTTCCATGTAGAGCACCACAAAATCGGGAGCATTTGGAAACTGCGACCAGTATTGTTTCTTGCTTAACTTCGTGATATGATCCCTCAACTTTTTAGCATGTTTAAGAAAAAGGGCGTTCCGGGTTGATTCATCATCCGTTTCGAGAGCCTCAAGGTATGCATCAAGAGGGAGTTTAGAGTCAACTACAACATGTTTGTTCCCCGGCAGATTTATAATCATGTCCGGTTTCATTGCCAGATCATCTTCTTCTGTATAAGCTTGTTCAATAAAATCACAATGACTCGACATCCCGGAAAACTCTACTGCCCTGCGGAGACCAATCTCCCCCCATCTTCCTCTCACTCTTGGGTTCCTTAATGCATTTACCAGTGCCCCTGTCTCCTTCTGCAGAGCAGAATGAGTTTTCTGGATGTTTGTAAGCATCTCCGTAACCTGGCCAAATGTTTTTTCTGAACCTTTTTCAAGCTCCTCTATTCTCTTCTTGTAAGTATCGATTGAGTCCTTTACCGGTTTAAGCATCTCTTCAATTGCTACCTTCCTCTGATCGAGGTTGCCTTCCGATTCCTTTATCTTGCCCTCAAGCTGGGTTTTAGCCAGGTTTAAAAATTGAAGGTTGTTGTTTAACAGAGCATCAGAAGCAGCAGATTTGAATGTATCTATCATTGCTTTCCTGACCTCTTCAAGACTTTCATCCCTGGCCTTAAGATTTGCCTGCAATGAGCTGTTCTGGTTTTTTATCTCATTTAACTCCTCTGTTTTCGCTAATAATGATTCCTGAAATTTAGCTTTTAACACCGACCTGGTAACCAGCCAGGTAATTATTGAACCAAATATCAATCCCCCAACCAAATAAAGAAATACTTCCATAACACATTAAATATTCTAATCCTCAAAATTAAAAGTTTTCAGCAAACAGTACAGATTAAAATCGGTGTATTATTACCTTAGTAGTTCATAAAAAAACTTTGAAACCATTAAAATTATAATTTACAGATGAAAAAAAATCCTTTACTCATAACATTTACCATGATTATAACACTGTTCTGGTCATGCAGTTCAAAGCAGGAAATTATGGAAAAGAGACTGAAAAAATTCATTTCATATTATGAAGCAAAGGCTATCCCCCTGTCACGTGAAGCAGCCTTAACATCGTGGAACGCTAATATATCAGGTACCGATACAGACTGGGTATCAAGTGAAAAAGCTGCATTCAATCTGGCTAAACTGTATACTGATACAAAGGCCCTTTCAGAGCTTAAAAAGATAAAGGTATCAGGTCTTGTTCAGGATCCGATCCTGGCTAGGCAACTGGTACTGCTTTATGATGCCTATCTGGCAGGGCAGGTTGACACTTCTCTAATAGCCCGGCGGTTGAAGATGGAAACCGATATCAACAAGAAATACTCAAGTTTCAGGGCTTTAGTAAATGGGAAGGAATTATCGGATAATGAGATTGAAAACTTACTTAAAAATTCAACAGACAGTAAGGAACTTCAGGCAGCCTGGGAAGGTCATAAGATGATAGGACCTGTAGTCGCAGGAGATATTATCGAGCTTGTAAAACACAGGAATGTGATAGCCAAAAACCTGGGATTCAACAACTTCCACGAGATGAGCCTGAAACTGTCAGGTCAGGATCCTGCCGAGGTAACAGCTATTTTTGATGAACTGGATAATCTCACAAGAGAAAATTTTATACTACTCAAAGGTGATATAGATACATATTTCGCAAAAAGATACAGGATAAAAGTCTCTGATCTTCAACCATGGCACTACCAGAACAGGTATTTCCAGGAAGGGCCGGAGATTTATCCTGTCGATTTTGACACATATTATAAAGATCAGGACCCTGTAAAACTGGCAGCCGCTTTTTACGATGGTATCGGACTTAATGTAGATGCCATACTGGCAAAAAGCGACCTCTATGAAAAACCGGGCAAAAATCAACATGCATTTTCCACCGACATTGACCGTGCAGGTGATGTACGTACCCTTGATAATATACGTCCCGATGTATACTGGATGAATACGATACTTCATGAGCTTGGACATGGGGTCTACTCTTACTATAATGATATGACGTTGCCATTCACACTCAGGGATGCGGCTCATGCCTTTACTACGGAGGCTGTAGCCAATTTTTTTGGAAGACTGGCAAAAGATCCGGATTGGATGGCCGGCATGCGTATCATTGATCAGAAGGAAAGAGAAAAGATCGAAGAGAACTGCCGTAAATCGCTCAGGCTCGAAATGCTTGTCTTCAGCCGCTGGGCACAAGTTATGTACCGGTTTGAAAAATCAATGTATGAAAACCCTGACCAGGATCTAAACAAGCTATGGTGGGATCTGGCAGAAAAATATCAGATGGTTTCTAAACCTGAAGGAAGGGACATGCCTGACTGGGCAACAAAGATCCATATTGCTCTGTATCCCTGTTATTACCACAATTACCTCCTTGGAGAACTTCTTGCTTCACAATTTTATGGTTATATAAAAGCAAATATCACTGATAATATGTCATTTATAGGAGAAAAACCGGTCGGGGAATACTTTAAAAATAACGTTTTTATGCCGGGGACAAGGTACTACTGGAATGATATGATTGAAAAAGCAACAGGAGAAAAACTAACTGCCAGATATTATGCCGAACAGTTTGTCCAATAATTATTATATGATGAAAAAGACTCTAATCCTACTGACAATAACAGTTATCGCAGCTTGCTGTTCAACTGATAAATCTGTCACCGCAGATAAACCAGCGGCACAATTCATAGGTCAGCCCACCATTAATGAGGCCATTGAAAGCATAAAAGCTGCATATCCGGATGCTGACCCTGTACTCCTGGAGAAAGGAGTTAAACATGCAGCATCACTATGGAGACCTGCCGATGGAACATCGGCCGAATTTGCTGGGTTTGTGAAGGATAATTATATCTCAGATCCTGCAAAAAGGAAACTTGTTTTCAATAAAATAAGCAACTATCTCGAATCACTTTACGGAAACTTTAATGAGATTACCCTGGATCTCAGAAAGACGCTTGATGAACAGGCCGGTGAGATTGATGAGATAGACCGTATGTTTGGCAATTATTCAGTAAGTGCTCATATTCAGGATGATTTCTATGCCAACAGGATTGCCTTTGTAATAGCATTGAATTTTCCCTATTTCACTCTGGCCGAGAAAGAAAAGCTGGGTCCGGAATGGAGCCGTGATGAATGGGCTATGGCAAGGCTCGGGGATATCTGTGTATCCCGTGTGCCGGCTGAACTTAATCAGGCTCTCAACAGTGCTCTCGGTAATGGAGATATGTATATAGCTGAATACAACATCTATATGGGACAACTACGAACAGCTGACGGCCGGCAAATATTTCCGGATGATATGGTTCTACTCTCCCACTGGAACCTGAGAGATGAGCTTAAAGCAGACTATGCTGATAAGAAAAATGGCCCCGAGAAACAGGAAATGATTGCTATAGTTATGGAACACATTGTAAAACAAGATATTCCAGAGGTAGTGATCAATAATCATGATTATGAATGGGAACCATTCGAAAACAGGGTCACACAGGCGGGAGCAGTTATTGATGCTGCAGATGAACCTGATACACGCTATCAGCTAATATTGAATTCGTTCAGGGCAATGAAAGATATTGATGCCTACAATCCCGAAATGAATACTGCAATTCTCAGGAAATTCTCCCGGGAAATGGAAATTTCCCGGGAAGAGGTTGAAGAGCTTTTCGAATCCTATCTTAGGTCACCACAGCTCATAAAGGTTGCCTCATTGATTAAGGAAAGGCTTGGCCGTGACCTGAAACCTTATGATATCTGGTATGATGGATTCAAGACACGCAGCAGTATTCCTGAAAATCTGCTTACTTCAAAAATTTCAGCACGCTATCCGGATCCTGCTGCTTTTAAGGCAGATATGCCTGTAATGCTGATGAAACTGGGATGGAGCCGTGACAGGGCAAAATACCTGGCGGATAAGATAGTAGTTGATCCGGCACGCGGATCAGGTCACGCCTGGGGTGCATCAATGAAAGGAGCAGTATCTCACCTGCGCACTCGTATTTCAGAAAGAGGGATGGATTACAAAGGCTATAATATTGCTGTTCATGAATTTGGACACAATGTTGAACAAACAATTACTCTTTATGATGTGGATAACTACATGATGTCAGGTGTGCCAAACACAGCATTTACCGAAGCTATGGCTTATGTCTTCCAGAGCCGCGATCTTATGCTGCTCGGAATGAAAGATGATAATCCGGATAAAGAGAAGATGGAAATACTGGATGCAGCATGGTCGCTTATGGAGATAATGGGAGTAGGTATGGTTGAAATGAAGAATTGGAAATGGCTGTATGAGAATCCCGAAGCTTCAGCTTCACAATTTAAGGAGGCAGTGATAAATAATGCACTTGAAACCTGGAACAAATATTTCGCACCTGTCATAGGAGTGAAAGATTCTCCCCTGCTTGCAATATATTCACATACAGTAAATGATCCGCTTTACCTGCCTAATTATTCATACGGATATGTAATCCAGTTCCAGATTGAAGAATATTTGAAAGGCAAAAATCTTACTGTTGAACTTGACCGGATCTTTAAACAGGGCAGGCTGACACCACAGCAATGGATGATGGGAGCAGTAGGATCAAAGATCTCGACTGAGCCGCTTATTAAAGCGCTGGAGGAAGTTGTTGAATAGTTGCTGATGCCGGTGATGTTTATAAAATATGATTCTATCGTAATAGGGTCTGGTTTCGGGGGAAGCGTAGCAAGTCTGAGGCTCGTGGAAAAATGGGATTTTTGGAGGAAAAATGAAAATCGACAACAGCGGGCAGAAAAAGGTGCCGGCCGACAACTGCCCATATCCTGGGAGGATGCCCAATGTCTGAATCAGGAGAAAAAAGTGTGGTTGATGAGAACCTTAAAGTACATGGTTATCCGGATTTATATCACCGATGGCTCTGTAATACAAGGGAATATAGGCGTTAATCCTGCCCTCACAATAACAGCATTATCAGAATATGCAATGAGTAAAATTCATGGAAAAGAAGATACTGTAATGACAGATATATCAAAACAACTTTTAGTTCTTGAAAACGAATGGGAAAAGAAGAGATCAGATTGATACTTGAAAACCAGAGGAGATTTTTTGAAACAAATAAAACTCTTGATATCAGGTTCAGGCATGAAAACCTTAAGAAACTAAAATCACTGATTATCAAGCATGAACAGGAAATCAAAGATGCTTTATGGCAAGACTTTCATAAGCCTGAGTGTGAAGTAATTTCTTCGGAAATCCAATTTGTTTTAAAAGAGCTGAACCTGACAATCAGAAAGCTCAGGGAGTGGGCAAAGCCAAAGAGAGTCAGAACTCCAATTGTTCATTTTATCGCTAAAAGCTATATTTCTCCGCAACCCTATGGCCAGGTACTGGTACTCTCACCATGGAACTTTCCTTTTCAGCTTTCAATATTACCTGCAATAAGTGCTCTTGCCGCCGGTAACTGTGTTATTTTAAAAGTATCGCAGCGTGTCCCTGCTATTACTAAAGTTATCGAAAAAATACTGAGTAATTTTCCAGGAGATCTGATTACAATAATAAATGGAGATCATTCAACAAGCGAATACCTGCTTGATTATGAGTTCGACTATATCTTCTTCACGGGAAGCAGCAGAGTGGGCAGGCAAGTAATGGGAAAAGCTGCCCGGAATTTAACACCGGTCGCTCTTGAACTTGGAGGGAAAAATCCTTGTGTCGTTACTGCTGATGCCAGGCTTGACTATACGGTAAAAAGGATTGCCTGGGGGAAATTCTACAATGCAGGACAGACATGTGTAGCCCCTGATTACCTGCTGATTGACAGGAAGATCAGGGATCGATTCCTGGTTCTTATTACAAAGGAGATCAGATCGTTCTATGGAGAAAATCCGGAGCAGAGTAATGATTTTCCCCGTGTAATCGATGAAAAGAGTGCTTCCAGGCTGGCATCTTTGATGACAACAGGACAAATTGTTATTGGAGGAACAGTTAATCCGAAAACTCATTATGTGGCTCCAACAATAATTAAGGATATTAAGCCTGATGATCCAATAATGAAGGAAGAGGTATTTGGCCCGGTGCTCCCGGTTATCGATTTTGAAAATTTCGGGGAAGTATATGATATAATTGAACGAAATCCCAAACCGCTTGCTATATATATTTTCTCTAAGAATAAGAAATATGCTCGTGAATTCCTTGCAAAGATAAGATGCGGTTCGGCAGTAATAAATGATACAGTAGTTCAATTTGCATCACCTTATCTTCCTTTTGGCGGCGTGGGCCCGAGCGGTATGGGCAGATATCACGGAAAGAAATCATTCGAGACTTTTTCAAATATGAGAGCCGTAATGGTGAAATCAAACCTTATTGATTTGTTTCTCAGGTATCCGCCTTACAGCAGGTTAAAGGAAAAGGCTTTCAAATGGTTTATGAGGTAGAAACTCGGTACTGGGTACTGGGCTGGCGCGGATTTGCCTGCGGCGAGCTCCCTTCGGTCGGTTGGCTTCGCCGAGCTCACTGCGGTCGGTTGCCTTCGGACTTCGGACAACGTAACTTTTCAGACTAATGCAACATACAGGTAAAATACTGATATTCATTGGCTTAATTCTTATTATCGCAGGTCTGATTATCTATTTTGCAGGCAACAAATTAAGCTGGATCGGTCATTTACCGGGCGATATAAGAATCATTAAAGAGAATATTAAAATTTACATTCCGATTACCACAATGCTATTGATAAGTATCGTATTATCAGTTATAATATATCTGATAAGGAAACTCTAATCTTTGTTTATTATTTACCTTATAGATTTCCGCTGTCTGTTTCCTTTATTATGAACATAATCCCTGGCATTAAGAAAGAGAGATAGCACCAGTGTTGCCAGGAAACAGTATAATGTAAGGTTGTCCACCAGGGATGCATTTAAGTTGAGTCCGGTGATCCTGTCAGTAAGGTATTTTATATATGAAACGGGAAGATCACTCTTCCCAAGTTTGTAAAGAATATTAAAATGCCAGTCAGTAAGCGGGCAATAACCCAGGGTACCCACTATTAACCCAAGGAACAACCATGATGCGCCTGTCAGGGAAAGGGTAATAAGGTTGGCAATTCTTGTCTTTTTCCATATCCATCCAAAGAGGTTAAAGATTATCAGGGTGGAATGGAAAACAACAAAGAAAATATCAAGGATACGATAAATCATCTATAATACGATACTTGGCCCACGGTGTACGGTGAACAGTGAACGGTTCAAGGTTCAGGGGACCAGATCCGGAATTCGCCGCTGCAGTGGAGCAGTGACATCAGATAGAGCAATCCGTCATAATAACGCTCATTGAAAGCAGACGGAACTGGTGTATTCCATAGTGCTTCAGTGAATTCCTTTGCCAGCGGATGTGTTGCTGCCAGACTTACAACTGCATTTGTTGCTATAAGTCCTTTAGCATGATTATTATCAAGAAGCTGTCCGTCGAGGGTGTATTGTATTCCGTAGGAATCCATCCCCTGTGAGGCAAAAAACGCCTGTATCCTGTTGCTGAGCTCCTGCTGGCGGATATCCTTGTGCCACCACGACCAGTCCACTGCCCAGTTCATCTGGGTCCGGCGCGCGTCAAAGGAGAAATTGCCTGACCGCTGATTAAACATGGCTGTATGAGGAGTACCGTCAAAATTGGCATAGTCGGGAGCCAATCCGGTTTTTGGATGGGTCGTCATATGAAAGAAATCACGGCTTGTAGTCGCCGCCTTTGCCCAGAACTCCCTATCCTTCTCAGGTCCCCACAGAGCCCACAGGTCATAGAATGCCGGCAGATGATATGAAGGATCTGTAAATCCCCAACTTCCGCTGTCGGGAACAAACCGGATCATGAATTTATCTTCCTCTACCATAGGACCGACGACTCTG
>CAZHRV010000243.1:0-4588 GCA_964535035.1 uncultured Rikenellaceae bacterium | reverse complement strand
AATGACCATTATACTTTTTTTAAAGACAATATTTTTACTCCAATAAACCTTAATAATACATATTATGATTACCAGATTAAACAGTTAAAACCATTTGCTACTGTTAATTACTATTATTGCAGGAGATATGACAAGCTGTTAGAAAATCATACGGATATTCAAGTATGCCATACAGATAACCAAATTGGTTTTGCTGGAATTTATGCCACTGCAAAAGATTACGGAGAGTTTATGCATGCCCTTTTTAACAACCAGCTTATTAGTAAAGAATCTCTAAATGAAATGGAAAATTGGGTTAATCCACGTTCGTCATATATATATGGTCTTGGACTACAGCTCGTTGAAACAAAATATGGTATATGCATAGGACATAACGGTACAGGACATGCTTCGCAAACATTTGCTTATCATTTTCCCGAATCAGGAATTACAGTCGCAGGTTGTGCAAATATAATCGGTGGCCCATATTATAATAAATTCAGGGAAGATTTCTGGAATGAAATAATTGAACAAACCTTTAAATAAATTTATTACCTTACTTTATTTTGAAGGACTGCTTTATATTGTATTTATTACAGATATCTATTTAATAATTAACTTATTAATTGTTTTTTCATTATCAATTGTGAGACTAAGAATGTATATGCCTTTTAAAAAAACATGAATGATAGCCAATAAATTAACAAACATGAGTAAAGTTAGAAAAGTAATTGTTATTAGCTTTTAAAAGAAACTTCACTTAACTGACAATGAACAGCTTAAGAAAAATAGTTTTTATAGCTACTGTAAATGTTGAGGATTAAGCACAAACTGATGCACTTAATAAGTAACCAAATGATTTCAATAAAAATATAGATTAGTATAGAATTTTGTGTGATAAATACAAACTGGATATTATGATTAAAGATAAAATTCCAACCTCCGATCTATGGAAAACTTATTTTAAAAGGTGTATAAAAGAATTGGATAAAATAATCTGAAAATGCTACGCCAACTAACACGGACAATATGGGTAAGTTGTTTGTCACACTTTTTGCCTGGTGACGTATACGCCAGCCGGGCAAAAACTGCAAGTGTTTTAGACACCCGGACTCTTCTTTTTTCTTTTGATCTTTTATCTTCATAACAACCGGCTGGCAATTGAGATTCGTAATGCAAGTTAAACCCGGATACCCGCAGCTGCCCCCAATTAAACCTGTGTACCCTGATTCATTCATCGGTTCCAATTTCCGTTTGTACCGCGACATTGCTCCAGTGCACACAACTTACTTTGTAATCAGGGATAAATATGTGGCTCCGATAAAGCTTGTATCGCGATCGCGCCAGAACGCAATAAAATTTGTACCATGACTGCAAAAAGTGCGCCACCCCGAGTACTCGGGGACACAACCTCCCCATATTGCCGGGCCGTTAGCACACATTCACGACCGATCTGACTTTCAGTTAAATCCACGAGATACGATTCGAATAAATTGACCGTTAGTCATATTAAATGAAGATGATAATAACCATTTTTAGAATCAGGCTTTTACAATTATTTCGATTGTTGAAAGGAATTGGATTAATTAGGATAATAATAGTATTACTTATACTTTGGTTTCTATCAATCTTAATATATAATTTTGCAATAGTGCCTGAAGACACTGTTAAAATGTCAATTATAACTGGTTTGTTGTTATTTTCAGTACATGCATCCAGAAAAGACAAACATTTTTTAAAAATTGCATTTAAAATTTCATATCCAATCTATTTGAGTGAGTATTTGTTGTTGATAATACCATTCTTTGTCATTTGGATAATTCATTCTAATTGGTTTGCAGCAGGACTTCTCGTGCTTATTGTATTGTTAATACCCTTGGTTTATGTCAATTTCAGAATGCAATATGTGAGCTCAATTATTAAGGTTCTAATTAATCCTTTTAAATTGAACTTGAATTTTAAATTTAAAATCCGTCTACCGTTTATTTCAACTCGTTCTTTTGAATGGATAAGTGGAATAAGAAGAAACCTGATTTTAATAGTCCCGATATATCTATTTATTTTAGCTTTCTCATTTAAACCATACGTAGCGGTAGTTGGATTAATATTTCTTTCAATACTTATTTCGGGCTTCTATTATTATGGTGAACCAAGAGAATTTATTGAATTACTTGCAAATAATCCAATCGATTTCATTTTACACAAAATATTCATCAATTTAAAGCAATTGTTTATTGTCTTTATTCCAATTATAATCATTGCGACGGTATTTCAAACATCTACTTGGTATTATTTAATTGGAGCAATAATCATTTCATTTTTTATTCAGGCTTTTACTATAGTTATTAAATACGGTCTATTTGAAGAAAATGCCCGTTTGAACCGGAACAGTATTATAATATTTGCAAATATCTTGTTTATAATAGTGCTGCCTGCATTTTGGCCAGTCCCGTTAATTATGGGAATAAAGTATTATTTAAAAGCACGTAAAAATCTAAAAAAATACTATCATGATTAAAATTGACAATTTAAAAGTTAATTATGGCAATCATAACGTGCTTAACGACCTTTGTCTGGAAATACATGGTAATTCCATCCATGGTTTGGTTGGTTTAAATGGTTCGGGGAAAACAACTTTGCTAAATACAATTTACGGACTAAAGAACAAGGTTAAGGGAACAATTCTATTTAATAATAGAGACATTAAAAGAAAAAATATTGCTTTTCTTGAAACCATAAACTATTTCTACCCAAGAATAAAAGGCAATGAGTATCTTGAAATTTTCAAAACACAAAATTTCGATTTCGATATCGATAAATGGAATGGTTTATTTGAATTACCATTAAATAAGCTGATTGATGATTATTCATCAGGTATGAAAAAGAAATTGGCATTAATGGGAATAATTTGTTTAAATAGAGATGTTTTAATATTAGATGAACCCTTTAATGGAGTTGATTTAGGGACGGTTCAAAAAATCAAAACTCTTCTATTAAAATTAAAAACACAAAAGACTATATTAATTACATCTCATATCTTAGAGTCTTTGTTACAAATATGTGATTCAATAAGTTATTTAAACAATGGTAAAATAGAATTTACTAAGAAAAAAAATAATTTCGATGAAATTGAAAACGAAATATTCGCTGTGCATCAAGAAAATTTAGATAATAAAATTCAAGAATTAATAGGACAATAGAGATTAAATATAGTTAAGAAAACATATCGGAATAAATTACGTGTGCTAACACGGACAATATGGGTAAGTTGTTTGTCACACTTTTTGCTTTTGCCCCTGCGCTCAAGACAAATTTGTAATGGCCGTTGCACCCGGACACGCTCATCTGCCCGCAATTGAAATTCTGCACCGTGATAAATTACTGCCTTCGAGACAACTTGTACCCCCGAGTACTCGGGGTACCAGGACCCTGCCCGGATGCTAGGTCGGGTAACACAACCTCCCCATATTGCCGGGCCGTTAGCCGCAAGCGAACCAGCGACAGTGCGATGGACAATGAAATAGAATATTGAATTAAAACATAATAATAAAAGAAGGAAATTTCATGCAGAAAAAGTCTTTAGTGGTAATTGACATTCAAAATGACATTACCAAAAACTACAAAGAAATCATTGACAATGTTAATCGGTCAATAGACTGGGCAGTGGAAAATGAAATTCATGTCGTTTACATAAGGCATTATAACTTATCTGACGGCACAAGGACTTTCAAACCTAATACTCGTGGGTCTGAATTAGTTTCGGACATGAAATTGGTTTCCAAAAACATTTTTGAAAAATCCAAAGGCAACGCATTGACCAGCGAAGATTTTGCTGACTTTATCAAAAAAAATGAAATAAGTGAATTTTACATTACAGGAGCAGACGCAATTGCCTGTGTGAAATCAACCGTATTTAATATGTGCAAGGAAAACTACAAAGTCACAGTCTTATCAGATTGTATTACGAGTTATGATAAAAGAAAAATTGACGAAATGCTGAATTATTACGAAAAAAATGGCAGTAAAATAATTAAATTGAATGACTTGTTAGATTCTAAATAAAAATGCCTTCGGCTAACATGGACAATAAAATTAATAGGTTCGTCACGGTTTTTGCCACTATTCCAGCTCTTCAGAAGATTAACTATTAGGCTTAAATCCAGATACCCGCAGCTGCTCCCTTTACAATCTGTGTACTTTGACTCAATTCTTACTCCTTTGTAAGTTTGTACCGCGACACTGCGCCAGTGCCCTTTTGAATACTCCTGCATCATGACTCAATATCTGCCATTTAGTAAGGTTGTACCGCGACACTCGTATACTCCCGGCAATTTGTACCCAGACTTCAAAAACCGCGCCGTACCTGTCTTGCACCGGGACTTCTTTGTGGCTAAAGTTGATGCTCAGTTGCCGGCTCTTCGCCAGGTAACACCTAGTAATTTTATTGCCGGACCGTTAGGCGGCATGGTGACTCGTCCGTTAAAAAATAAGAAAAGCGGTGTTATTACCCTTATGGCCTGGAATTCGGAGAAGTCATATTAAGGCTCAATAATTAAATGAGCACAAATTCAAGGTATAAACAAATTTAAAACGATATGATGAACAAAAA
>CAZHRV010000242.1:0-3061 GCA_964535035.1 uncultured Rikenellaceae bacterium | reverse complement strand
CCTTCCCTCTTTCAATTGGCGGAGGTATCGGACAATCCCGTTTATGTATGTTTTTATTACGCGCCGCCCATATCGGAGAGGTTCAGGCTTCCGTATGGCCTGAAGAAATGATTGAAACCTGTAAAAGGCATAACATTTATTTAAAATAAGACTTTTTTCAGAGCAGGACAATCTGATTGAAAAAGCCGGATCTGACCACATTTGGCCGGTCAGATTACAATTAACATATATAACAATATAACAGGTATTTAACTCCGGCGTTAGTGGTCAATATTATCCGGCTAACTATGGTCAAAGCTACTGGCTTTTCTACAAGAGCCTAAAAAAGATTTTAAGAATACGTTATCTTTTAAAATCCTTGGAATACTGACTTTTAAATCATCAATTCTTTGAAACTTAAATTCAGATTTGATAATTGATGTGAGTATTTTTTCAATTTCTAATCTCTTTCTTAAATAACCAGAATTGAAATTATCGATAAATATTGAAATTTTTTGTGTTACTCGGTCTCCTGCAATATCTTTTATGTATTCTTCATCTAAATCGTCATCAAATAGAATTATATCAGGGTCAGAATTTCCAATAGACTTTTTGTATAAGTCAATGGTTTTTATACCTATTCCATATTCTACTCGATAAGGTTTTGGCATGCTCTTATATAGTGGAAGTATAGGAGTAAAAATACCTCCTCATAATGAATATGCTAATTCCAATGCCTGTACAAATCGAGACTTTGAATTTGGTTTAATGAAAATACCAAATCTAACTGGAGCTATTTTTTGATTTATGCCTACAAGCATTTCTACAGTGTTTTATTTTTATAATGCACCACAACGGTTGGCAATATGCGGAGGCCGGGATTTCGAAGCTCCAACTTATCAAATCGTTGAAATTTTTAATAAATGTACAAAACTTTGAATTACCCACATCGCCCGGCTTACGTATATTGCGTGTTGTGCGCTGAGCTTTTTGTCCTCCTAAGTCCATAAATTATAAATCCAATTCCCACTACAATGTAAGGAAGGCTCAATAGTTGTCCCATATTGAATGTCATTCCATCTTCAAATCCTACTTGGTTCTCCTTTACAAATTCAATTATAAATCTAGCTGTAGAAAATAAAACAGTTGCAAGCCCAAAGAAGAATCCATTTTTAAGCCTATCTCTCATTTTTTTGTAAAGAATCATCATAATCGCAAAAATGATAAAATAAGAAATCGCCTCGTACAATTGAGCTGGGTGTCTCGGCACGTTATCTACTCGCTCAAAAATCACACCCCAAGGTTTTGTTGTCGGAATGCCGATAATTTCAGAATTCATAAAGTTTCCAAGTCTGATAAATCCAAAGCTCAATCCTGCAACAACCGCAATCAAATCAATGGTGTCAATCATTGAATGTTTGGTCTTTCGAGAATAGAAATATAACGCAATCAGTAATCCTAGTGCCCCGCCATGACTTGCCAATCCTTGATATCCGATTAACTTTATCCCACCACCTGGAAGAAAGGTAATTGGAAGAATCATCTCCAAAGGATGTGATAAATAGTAAGAAGGCTCGTAAAATAAACAGTGTCCAAGTCGTGCCCCTACCAGGATACCAATCATTCCGTAGATTGATAATTTTTCCAGATACTCAGATGGAATGTTTTCTCTTTTATAAATCCAGCCTAAAATATAGATGCAAAGAATCAATCCACCTACAAAGAGTAATCCATAGTATCTAATCGAAATCCCAAAGATATTTACTATTTCGGGGTCAGGATTCCAGTGAATATAGTTTAAAATCATATCTTAATTTTTTTGTTAGTACTGTCGTTTTGATACTTAATAGAATATGGTTAATGTCTAGTGAGTAATTTGTTCCTTGGTCAAGGAGGTTAATTCTTTAATGTAATTAATAATCAAATCAGGATGATTTTTAAAAATATGGTGTTCTCCTTCAAGTTCAATATGTTTTGAATTATCAAATCCGACTAATATATCCTCATGATATTTATACCATTTCCAGGCTGTAGCAGACACCAGAATTATAGGTAAATGTTTGTCAATGTTAAGGTCTTTCATGTAAACAAGGTTTGGAATAAACTGGTACCATTCTTTTCTATATTTACTAGGGAATTTTGTTTCGTACCATTCTGTGCCACCCTTAATGTACTTTTTCAAATCTCTATTTGACATACCATTCCAATACGATTCCGGAGCTGGATCAAGCAATAATAATCCTTTAACTTCATTAGGATAATTACTTGTATAATAACGTGTAATAAGACCTCCTAATGAGTGACCAACCAAAATATAAGGTGGATTTATGTTTTGATTTTTCAATATGGTCCTTAATTCAATTACCATATTAGGTATTGTCCTTTCAATTTTTGATGTATCAGATTTCCCAATATCAGCTCTGTCATATAGGAAAACATGGGCAAATGAAGCGATGGTATCTGGGATTGATCCCCAGACTTCAAGACTATCAGACATGCCACTTTCAAAAATTACTGTTATTTTACCGGTACCAAATTCTTTGATGCGGAAATTTTGTCCATCAATGTCAACAAATCGTTCCTGACCCTCTAGGATCAAACAAAATGACAATAGAATAGTCGTTAAGGTGCTTTTCATAGGGTAAGTGATTCATCTATAAAGTTAGAGTTTTAAATACTATGATAGTCATTGGGTAGCAGCTATGACCCCTAACGTTGGCGGTATGTTTTTGTTGCCGATTTCGGAGCTCATCACTATCATTCCGGCACAAATGTTTTAGTGAGTCACAACCTTTGAAGTCCGTTCTATCTCGGCAATAAAATATACTGCTTGTTAGCATGCGTATTTCATTTCATTTCATTTCATTCTGTAATTTCTTTTAATAATTCTACAACTTTTTCAAATTCACTCTCAATAACCATAATATCAACTTCAATGAATGTACTCGTTGGTACACGAAAGTTTGTGGGATTTGATTTGTCAATAATCTTAAAGTCAACACCTTCTCTCTTAAGTATATCAAGAGCTTGTCTTATGATCGAAGCTTCATAGTAAGTACTATAATAAATATATTTACTCTTG
>CAZHRV010000241.1:0-15433 GCA_964535035.1 uncultured Rikenellaceae bacterium | reverse complement strand
CATTTCAGTATTTTTCGTAAGATTTTTCTTCAATGAGACCTGATGAGGTATGCAGGTTTATCTGACGTTTGATTTCAGCTCTTTTATCATTCCTGAAATATACCGAGCGTGCGGTGGCAATAAAATCTTCTCCAAAATCTTTCTTGCGTTCCAGGTCGCGGATATGATCCTCAATGTCCCATAACTCACAATTAATCTCATACAGAGCCTTATAGAGGGGATCGGAAGGCTTCATTATTGAGGCAGCTGTTTTGCTAAGCTCATCAAATTCCTTTTTCAGGTTTTTAAGCTTTTTCTCTTCTTTTATCCGTTCGATTTTGATTTGCAGAATCGTAAGCTTGTCTATTATTTCTCCATTGGAGACTTCGATCTTCATCCTTACCTGTATTAAAGCTTAAAAATAATATCTTTTTACTTTTATCTTTTTACTTTTATCTTTTATCTTCTTAATAAGGGTCCACATCGATCGAGATCCTCATGGATGTGGCTCCCTTTTCCTTTTCAAGCCTCTCTATCGATTCAAATATCAGTTGTCTTGCTTTTGCTGCAGGTTTTTCTTTTTCGATTTTCAGAAGAATGGTTTTTATATACCACAGCTGGACCCTTGATATCAGCGGGAACTCCGGGCCAAGCACCCTTCTGCCGAATACTGTTTTAAGATCATCGCCGAGGATCGCGGCATACCTGTTTAGAAGAGCTTTATCCTTATGTTTCAGGTTTATCCTTATCAGCCTGCTGAAGGGCGGATAATTGAAGTTCTTTCTTTCTTCTGCCTGCATTCTGAACATAGTATGATAATCATGTTGCAGCACCAGCCTTATGATTTTATTTGCAGGATCAGATGTCTGTATTACTACCTTTCCCTGTTTCTGTCTTCGTCCGGCTCTTCCGCTTACCTGCTCCATTAGCTGGTAACTTCTTTCATGAGCCCTGAAGTCGGGATAGTTCAGAAGATTATCGGCATTAAGGATACCGACAACCGTAAGGTTTTCAAAATCAAGACCTTTAGATATCATCTGGGTGCCTATAAGGATATCTATGCGTCGTTCTTCAAGATCCTTAATGATCTTATTGGATGAATTTCTTATTCTTGTTGTATCCTGATCCATTCTTGCCACCCTGGCATCGGGAAAAACGATCTTAATTTCATCTTCTATCTTTTCAGTACCGAATCCCCTTGTTGCCAGTCCGGGAGACTTACAGTTGCCACATCCGGCCGGTATTGCCGTACTGTATCCGCAGTAATGGCATACAAGGCGGTTTATCCCCTTATGATATGTAAGGTTAACAGCACACCGGGTGCAGACAGGGATCCAGCCACATTCCGGGCATTCAATATAGGGGGAGAATCCTCTTCTGTTCTGAAAGAGAATAATCTGTTCATTTCGTCTTAGAGCCAGATCAGCAGCCTCCATCAGTTCGGGTGTGAAATGTGAGACCATCAGTTTCTTCCTGTAGGCCTCACGTGTGTTTGCAATGATAATGTCAGGCAGCTTTATCAACCCGAATCTTTCTTTTAACCCGGTATATCCATACTTCCCGGTTTCTGCATTATTATAACTCTCAATGGATGGGGAAGCAGACCCCAGAAGTGTTTTTGCCCCGTGGATTGATGCCAGTATTATGGCTGAATCGCGCGCATGATACCTTGGCGAGGGATCATGCTGCTTGTATGAGGTATCATGCTCTTCGTCAATAATCACTAATCCCAGATTATTAAATGGCAGAAAAATTGATGATCTGACTCCAAGAATAAGCCTGTATCCTGTACCGGGATTTTCATCAGCAATCCGTTTCCATATCTCGACCCTCTCCTGGTCATTGAAACGTGAATGATAAACACCTGTCTCCCTGCCAAAGTGCTTTTGCAACCGTAAGATGATCTGTGTGGTCAGGGCAATTTCAGGGAGCATATAAAGGACTTGTTTGCCTTTTCTTAACTGTTCCTCAATCAGATGAATATAAATTTCAGTCTTTCCGCTTGATGTAACTCCATGCAATAAAACAATATCCTTTTCCTTAAATGAACTACAAATGGAATTATATGCAATCTGCTGCTTGTCACTTAAGGTTCTTAATGGTTCATTCCTGTTTCCGTAATCTCTGAGTCTACCCACTTCGAGTGAGATCGACGAAAATATTCCCTTTTTTACAAGAGAATTAATTATCCCCGGTGATGCACCCGACTCCCTGATCAATATGGATTTCCGCAGGGATTTTACATAAGAGCCCTGAGTATAACCGGTTAAATGAAGATAAGCAGTAAGGGCTTCACTTTGTTTTGGAGACCTTACGAGTTTGTCCAGTATCTCATTTAATTCTTCATCTGAGAATTTTGCTGAGAGTTCAATGAAAGTTTCTTCCCTGGGTCTGTATTTTTCTATCAGCGGGGCTGAAGTCTCTCCTGCCGGAATTAATGCTCCCGGCACTGCTGCCTTCATTACCTCTCCTTCGGAGCACATGTAGTATTCTGACACCCATTGCCAGTGTTGCAGTTGCTTTGCGTTTACAACCGGCACAGGATCATCCACTTCCATAATTGATCGGATATTCCTGTAAGAAGGAGTGTCATTATGAATTCTGCAGACTATCCCGGTATAGATTTTCCTGCTGCCAAGTTGAACCATTGCTTTAACTCCAGGTCTGATTAATTCGGAAAGGTGTTCCGGGATCATGTAAGTGAATCTTTCTCTTACAGCTAATGGCAATATTATATCTGCAAACTTGCCGGTCATTGTTGTCAAGTTATATGCAATGTAATAAGAAATAAGGAGAGAATGATCGTCCTTTTTGTCAATAAGGCGAGAAAAATCAAGTCGATTTTAAAAAGGATGTCATCATAGTCAGCAGATGTTCTTTTCGGATAGGTTTTATAAGGCATGCATCGCATCCGGCCTGCAGTATAATATCTTTATCATCTTCAAAAATGAAGGCTGTCTGGGCAATTATCGGAAGGTTTTTCCTGATCTTCCTTATTTCTTTTGTTACTTCTATTCCGTTCATCTCAGGCATTTGCATATCGAGGATAACTATATCCAGATCAGGAACCTCTTTAATGATTTTAAGGGCCTCAACACCTGATCGTGCTTGAATTACCTCAATTCCCGAATCAAGCAGTATCCGGTCAAGGTAGATCAGCACATCTTTATTATCGTCAACAATAAGGCATTTCCTGGAATTCCAGTTCAACAGGTTATCTTCCTGCTCATTCAGCAGTGCTTTTATCCTGGCTTTTGTACTTCCTGCCGGCCTGTAGGGAATGTAAAATCTGAATTCTGAACCTATTCCCTTTTCTGACTCAACAGATATCCTTCCACCCATTCTTTCGACTACCTCTTTAGCAAGCGTCAGTCCAATGCCAAGCCCTTCAAAGGGACGATGATGACCTCCAATTTCCTGATGGAATTCTTCGAAAATATGTAATAGATTTCCCTTGCCAATACCTATTCCAGTATCTCTGATTGAAAAGACAAGATCCTCATTTTCTTTAAAATAGGAGAATTCAATCGATCCATCAAGTGTGAATTTCACAGCATTATCCATGAGATGAAACAAAACTCTTTTAAGCCATATCCTGTCAGTAAAAATAAGGTCACAATTTTCTTCAAACTGGTTTTGCACATTCAGGATTATAGATTTTTCATTTCGTTTGATACCTTCTCTTGCCTCATTAACTACCTCGTTAACAATCTCATTTACTGATGCTTCCTCATAGGAAATTTCGGTCTGAGAGCTTTCAAGCCGTGAAAGATCGATAATGTCTCCAATGATCTGAAGCAGTTTTTCACTGTTGTGGTTTATATGTTCAACATATTCTTCCTTTAACTCTTTTGAGATATCATTGCTGAGAAGAAGGTTAGAGAATCCCACTACACTGTTCAGGGGAGTTCGTATTTCATGTGAGATATTAGCCAGGAAACTTGATTTAAGCCTGTTGCTTGTTTCTGCTTCAAGATTGGCTTCTACAAGATCTTCGTTTACCTGTTTGAGTTTTGTTATATCTCTTGATATTGTTAATGCCCCGAGTATTTCTCCTGTATCGTCCCTTACAGCCACTGAACGGGTGGAGAGTGTAATAAAATGCCCTTCCTTGTGCTTAAGACGGATTTCACTGACAAATATTCCTTTGTCTTTCAGGCCCTTAATTCTTTGTTCAGTGTAATCCTGGTCATCAGGGTGGATAAAATAAGAAGCATCTGTCGAGTGATAAAATTCCCTGTCATAACCAATAACTGAATAGAATGCAGAATTCGCATACTTGAGGTTCCAGTCACTGTCATAAAAGGAGATACCATCATCGGCGGATTGTATTAAATTACTGAAGAACTTATCCGACTCATGATACTCCCTGGTTATCAGGTTTTTCTGATTCTCAAGTTCCATATTTGTTTTTTGAAGTTCAGCGTTGATCTCTTCGATTTTTCTATTTTTATTCCTCAGTTCCCTGTTTATCCTTTTAAGTTTTATGGTAAAGAATATAATTCCCGCACAAATAATTACCAGTGCTGCCAGGATCGTCAGAAGCAAATTCAGAAAAGTGGTTGTCATTAAACAATAAGGGAAAAGTGATACTGCGGGATTTTCATTCATTAATCCGGCTCCTGATAAATTTTCAGAAGCATGAATAAGCAGAACGAGCATAATAATTGCTTTGAAAAGCCTGCCATACTTTCCTTTAACTTTCTGCCAGGGCTCTCTTAATAATTTCATATTCGATTATAAGTCCGGGAATTCAAGACTGACTTCGAAAATTAAACAGGGCATAAATTTATACATTCATAACTAAAAGAACCCTGATAAAATTCACAAAAAATGTTAAATTGCAGACAGATACTAAGTAATTAATCATCAGGCACAGATGGAAAAAGAAAGGTCCTTCACAAACGACAGGAGATATAGTAACAAGGAAATAACTGTGTACTGGAAACCATTTGCCTGTATTCATGCCTCATATTGTTACAGGGAACTGCTCGCAGTATTTGATCCTATAAGAAGACCATGGGTTAATATGAAGGGAGCTCCCACTGAAAAGATCATAGAGACAGTCGACATGTGTCCTACAGAAGCCCTGACCTGGAAGTGGAATGATGATGAAAAAAACAAAATGGTTGGTAAAAACCATACAAATCATGTTAAATTTCGCAGGCCTGAACTAATGGACAATATAGATAAGTCAGTCCGGAGGGAAAATCCTGTCACGGTAAAAATCATGACTGATGGTCCTGTTGTTATTACTGGCAACTTCACACTGAAATACAAGGGGAACACAAAAGAGATAAGGGAAACTCTTATTTCATTATGCCGCTGCGGCAAGAGCGATAATCAGCCATTTTGTGATGGATCACATAATAAATAATCAGGTTATGCCTGTACGGTTTTGAGCAGAGAATTTACTTTTTCGGCAGCCTCGCTGAATGAGATAGCAGAATATACTGCAAGACCTGACTCATCAATAATATTTTTTGCTTCCTCTGCATTGGTCCCCTGAAGTCTTACAATTACGGGTACTTTTATTTCTCCTATCGATCTATATGCTTCGACAATACCGTTGGCAACTCTGTCACACCTTACTATTCCGCCAAAAATATTTATGAGAATTGCCTTTACGGCAGGGTCTTTAAGGATGATCCTGAAACCTGCCTCTATTGTTTCTGCACTGGCTCCGCCACCCACATCCAGAAAGTTTGCAGGAGATCCTCCTGACAATTTAATAATATCCATTGTAGCCATGGCAAGACCTGCTCCATTGACCATACATCCCACATTTCCGTCAAGTTTAATAAAGTTAAGCTTGTAATCTGCTGCCTCAACTTCTACGGGATCCTCCTCATTCAGGTCTCTCATTTCTGCAAGTTCGGGATGCCTGAAAAGAGCATTATCATCAATTACAATCTTGCAATCGACTGCTACAATCCTGTTGTCACTTGTCTTCAGGACAGGGTTTATCTCAAGAAGCTGTGCATCACATCCTGTAAATGTATCATATATCCCACACAGGAATTTTATCATGTTTTTATGAGCAACACCCGACAACCCAAGGTTAAATGCAATATTCCGACACTGGAACGGACACAAACCAACTGCAGGATTTATTTCCTCAGTAAAGATAAGATCGGAGGTCTTTTCTGCAACCTCTTCGATTGACATCCCTCCTTCAGGGGAATACATTACCGTATATCTCCCTGTATTTCTGTTCAGTAAAATACTCAAATACAATTCCGCGGGGTCTGATTCACCCTTATAATAGACATCCTGAGCTATCAGTACCCTGTTGACTCTTTTACCTGCAGGTCCGGTTTGAGGTGTAACCAGCTGCAAACCAATTATCTTTGAAGTAATCTCGCCTGTTTCCTCAACGCTTCGTGCCAGTTTTACACCACCACCTTTGCCCCTGCCCCCTGCATGGATCTGTGCTTTAATAACAAAACACTCTGATCCGAATTTTTTCTGCAGCTGTCCGGCTACCAGAACAGCCTGATCAGGTGTTTCAGCAACAAATCCTTCCTGGATATCTACATTATATGCTTTAAGTAAAGACTTACCCTGGTATTCATGAATATTCATCTTACATTTGTTAAGTTAGAAAGGACCTCCGGTCATTGAATTCGCTGTTTACAAAATAAAGGTAATAAACCGATTTTTTAGTTATTTTGAAAAAAAAAGAATGCGTAAGCTTAAAAACGAAGAGCTTGGAAGAAAGAGTATTGACCAGTTCAGGGAATCTGATAAATCTCCCTTTATAGTTGTTCTTGATAACATCAGAAGTCAGAGCAATGTAGGTTCTGTATTCAGGACTGCTGATGCTTTTATGACAGGCAGCATTTATCTCTGCGGCATTACCGCTACCCCTCCTGGCCGGGAAATTCAAAAAACTGCTCTCGGGGCAACAGAATCAGTAACATGGAAATATTTCAAAGAAACAAGAGAGGCCATAAGAGAGCTCCGGTCACAAGGTTATAAGATTATCGGTATTGAACAGGCTGAAGGTGCTGTCGGGCTGAGTGACTTTGAGGTAAAGGAGAATACAAAGTATGCTCTTGTATTTGGTCATGAAATAAACGGAGTGGCCCAGGATGTAATTAATGAATGTGATTTTGTGATTGAGATACCACAGTTCGGCACCAAGCACTCATTTAATATTGCTGTGAGTGCAGGGATAGTTTTGTGGGAGATGAACAGGGGAAAAAAGCAGGGGCGTTGAATGCAACGCCCCTACATAATATTTGCTATTAATAATTACTGGACCACAGATTTGAATGTATCGTCGTTCCAGTATTTGGCAAATTCAAGGTCGGTTTTTGCATATTCTTTCCAGTCAGCTTTTTTCCCGATAGCTTCACGCAGTCCGTTAAGCATATAGTCTCTATCATCAAGACGTGCACCCACAATTGCTTTGAGGTATTCACCTCTTCCATCCGGGCACAATTCCTCAGCACTGTCGAGGGTTACTTTTGCCTTATTAACATCATTTTTAAGTACCTGAGCAAGAGCAAGGTTAAAGCATGGTGCTGTACCAAAATAGTTGACAGCATTGTCATATTCTCCTTTAGTTATGGAAATAACGCCAAGTCCCCATTTTGATTCAGTTGTAGCAGCAGTCATTGATGTGAACAGTTCTTCGGCTTTAGCCATATCTCCTTTTACAAGATAGCAGAAACCAAGGTTATTTTTAACCACATCATTATTGTCGATAGCTTTTGCCACCTCATATGCTGCTATTGCTTCATCGGTTTTTCCCTGAGCCATAAGTGCATAACCTATATTATTTGCTGCACGAATACACTTAGGATAGTTTTCCAGGGCAGCTTTGTATATCGAAAGTTGTTCCTCTGCATCTTTTGTCAGGGTGCCGGCATATAAAATCTCCTCGAGACTTAATGCTTTTGGATCAGATTTAGCCAGAGCAAGGATCTCTTCATCACTGCGGCCCGTTTTTTCAACATCGACAACCATTTTAGATCTTCTCAGCTTTGGAAGTATATCTGTTTTAAGGGCTTCAAAAGCTGCTGTCATGTTCTTTATTTCCTTCTCACGAACTTCAGGATCGGAATACATTGACAGTACGCGCAGAATAAGGTCTTTGTCCTGCAGACTGGAATTTTCAACTTCGGTCTTGAAACCTTCCCAGTCTTCCGGAGTGGTTTTTGAATCGTAGAATCCTTCAGCTTTAGCACTTTCAACTTTATTAAATTCTTTCTTCAGAAATTTATCAGCTGCAGTACCCCTGTTGCCGGAGAGTCTTGTATTAAGATCGATTCCGCCGTCAGGTGAAGCATAAGAACTGATACCAACCTTCTTAAACTCACGATTAGGATCAGTTTTAACAGCTTTTATATACCCCTGGAGAGCTGTTATGTCCTCTTCTTTCAGCTCAGAGCTGCGAATATTATACTGGTTGATAACATAGTGAATATCGGCAGCTTGTGTTTCAGGAACGACTCTAACAAATTTATCCTTCATTGCAACAGATCTTGCATGCTTATTCACCAGTGTGGAAGTTGCAATGACGCCATCCGCTAATTTGACGGGATCAAAATCGAGGCTTTTTGCACCTCTTACGGCCTTGACCCTCAGCATCAGTTCAGATACCTTCATGTCCTCCTTATAAGGAACGGATGAGTTATACTTAAAATTACCACCGTTATAGGTGATAACCGGGTTATTTGCCTGTACACTTTCACCCTGAACAACCTGGACTTCATCAAAAACGGTTTCACCGCCAGCATACGTAATCACCGGCGTTGCCGTTAATGTTGTTTTTTTGTCGAAATAGCTGGCAGGGAATGTCCCTGTGATTTCAACATTTACAACGCCAGCATGGGTTTCAAGTACCTTGGGATTAACCTCATACTTTACTAACCCTGCATTTTTTTTCATTTTATTCAGTCCGCTGCAACTGGTCATCAATAGTGCGGCCAGGATAAGGATAGAATAGCTTCTGATTTTTTTCATAGTAAAAGAGTTATTTGTTTATGATCGGTTTAACTGCACTTTAATTCAACAATATACAAACTTTATTGCAAATCTAAAAAAAATACTCATAGAATCTGCGAAAATATGCAAAATAATTATAAAATGACCGAGTTGAGGCCCGGAGAATAATCCCTGACAAATATAGTGTCTGCCAGGTTTCTATAATGATCTTCATTTGCTACAAAATCGATTTCATTAATATCGATAATAAGGTATTTGTTTTCAGGATTCTGCCTGAAAAATTTGAAATAGTTGTCCTGTATCTTCCTGAGATAATCACCGGTTATTGATTTTTCATAATCTCTGCCTCGTTTTTTAATATTTGAAAGCAGTTTTTCAGGACTAAGATGCAGGTAAACAAATATATCAGGCTTTGGTAATGAACCATAAATTATATAGAAAATAGTCCTGTAAAGGTTATATTCATCTCCTTTGAGTGTTGACGCAGCAAATACAAGGGACTTCATGAAAAAATAATCCGCAACCGTAAAATCATTGAACAGGTTCTGAGGTGCAAGCTCCTCCTTTAACTGCTTATATCGGCTGGCCAGAAATGATAGTTCGAGCTGGAAAGAGTATTTATCAGGATTATCATAGAACTTCGGAAGGAAAGGATTGTCGGCAAATTGTTCAAGTATGAGCCGGGCATTGAATTCTTCTGAGATCCTTGTTGCGAGAGAGGTTTTCCCCGCACCGATATTTCCCTCGATCACAACATAATTGTACCTGGCCTTCATCCCTTAATGAATTGCTGAATCAATTAATCAAATGTAGGAATTGAAATACAAAATAACAAAAACAAATAGGGACGTTGCATACAACGTCCCTACAATGAATTATTTAAAATTGATTTACTAATCTTTCTGCTCTTCCGGATTTTTATTCTCTTGTTCCTGTCTTGGCGGACGGGGGAGCAGGGCTTTTCTCGACAGTTTGAGCTTTCCTGTTCTGGGATCAATATCAATAAGCTTCACTTCAATTTCATCGCCTTCCTTAAAGACCTCATCAACTGATCTTATTTTTTTCCAGTCGATCTCTGAAATATGAAGCAGTCCGTCTTTGTTTGGTAAAATCTCAACGAATGCACCAAACTGGACAATGGTTTTAACAATGCCTTTATATACCTGTCCCACTTCAGGTACTGTCACAATTCTTTTTATCCATTCGACCGCTGATGTAATGATCTCTTTGTTTTCGCCGAATACATTAACATCTCCATGACCGTTAATTTCTTCAACAATGATAGTTGCACCTGTAACACGCTGTATCTCCTGGATAACTTTACCTCCCGGACCGATAAGTGCACCTATCATATCCTTTGGAATTGACAGCATTTCGATTCTCGGAGCATGAGGTTTGAGTTCCGGACGAGGTTCAGAAATGATCTCATTCATTTTATCAAGAATGTGTATTCTTCCTGTTTTTGCCTGTTCCAGCGCCTGAGCAAGAATTTCGAAGGATAAACCTTCTACCTTAATATCCATTTGTGTTGCGGTGATCCCGTCGCGGGTACCTGCTATCTTGAAATCCATATCGCCCAGATGATCCTCGTCGCCCAGTATATCTGAAAGAATTGCATATTTCCCGGTATCTTTATCGGTTATCAACCCCATAGCAATTCCCGAGACCGGTTTGTGTATCTGTATCCCGGCGTCCATAAGAGCCAGTGTTCCTGCACATACGGTGGCCATTGATGAAGAGCCGTTTGACTCCAGGATATCTGAGACAACCCTGATGGCATAAGGATTCTCCTCATCCGGGGGGATCATATTTTTCAATGCCCGGTGTGCCAGGTTTCCGTGCCCTATTTCTCTTCTGCTTACTCCGCGGGCCGGCCTTGCTTCGCCCGTTGAAAAGTGTGGGAAATTATAGTGAAGAGTAAATTTTTCGGTACCCTGGGTCAG
The DNA here is from genome assembly GCA_964535035.1 of uncultured Rikenellaceae bacterium. Lineage (GTDB taxonomy): Bacteria > Bacteroidota > Bacteroidia > Bacteroidales > VadinHA17 > LD21. The sequence continues at coordinate 4,556 of CAZHRV010000241.1, read as the reverse complement.
GACATCGTCAATGATTTTCTCGTCCAGTTTTGTGCCCAGCGTAACAGTTGTAAGAGATTGTGTTTCACCTCTGGTAAACAGTGCTGAGCCGTGAGTAGCTGGAAGAGGGTCTATCTCACATACTATCGGCCGTATTTCATTGGGTTTCCGTCCATCGAGCCGTGTTCCTTCATCAAGAACAAGCCGCCTGGAAGCTTCCTTGATAACATCCTGATAATATCTCCTTACAAGATCTTCATCAATTTCATCCTCTTCAGCATATTGTTCAAGAAATTCTGTTATAACAGCTTCAAATTCATCCAGCCTTTTATGTTTGTCTGAAATCGATGATTTTACAACCTTATAGCATTTCTCATAAGTTTCATCCCACACTTTTTTCTTCAGTTCCTCATCATTAACCTCATGGCAATATTCACGTTTTGCCGAAGCTCCGATTTCTTCTGCAAACTCCATCTGTGCCTTACAGTGAGTCTTTATGGTTTCGTGGGCAATTTTCAGAGCCTCAAGCATTTCGGCTTCCGAGACCTCTTTCATTTCTCCTTCTACCATAAGGATATTATCATATGTTGCACCTACCATCAGATCTATATCAGCTTCTTTAATCTGTTTCGCAGTGGGGTTGATAATAAATTGATTTTTTATTCTTGCCACCCTCACTTCAGATATTGGTCCGTTGAAGGGGATATCTGATATGGTCAAAGCCGCTGATGCTGTAAGTCCTGCAAGTGCATCGGGGATAATATCCATGTCGGCTGAGATAAGATTGATAGTAACAAATGTCTCGGCATGAAAATCATCAGGGAAAAGAGGACGTAACGCCCTGTCAACCAGCCTTGATATAAGAACTTCATAATCTGAAGGTCTGGCTTCTCTTTTAAGAAATCCCCCCGGGATACGTCCTGATGAGGCATATTTTTCCTTGTAATCTACAGAAAGAGGCATGAAATCAGTATCTTCCTTTGCCTCTTTTGCCGCGACAACCGTTGCCAGCAGCATTGTTTTTCCCATTTTTAACAGGACAGCCCCGTCAGCCTGTCTGGCTAACCTTCCCGTTTCCAATACTATTTGTCTCCCGTCGCCGAGATCAATAGTTTTCTCTTTTACTTTAAACATTACAAATTTTATTTTTGATTATTGAAATTACCAGATGCAAAAATAGTACGAAAAAAGGCAATTTTGAATTGCCTTTCTCTATTTACGTAATTTCAATGCTTTTATGATTTCACGATACCGTTCGATATCCTTAACTCTCAGGTAGTCCAGAAGCCTTCTTCTTTTTCCTACAAGTTTGATAAGCGCCTGCTGTGTACTGAAATCTTTCTTGTTCTTCTTAAGATGTTCAGTAAGATGATTGATCCTGTACGAAAATAAGGCTATCTGCCCCTCTGCCGTTCCGGTATCAATCTCTGACGTTCCAAAGCTCTTGAAAAACTCCTGCTTTTTCTCAGTGGTCAAATACATGTCTCTTACTAAAATGTTGTTAATCCAGATATAAATTGAGTCTCCAATTTTGGAACGCAAAAATAAGGCTTTTTTATGTAAATTATCAAACAATTGGAATATTTTTTAAAATTATTCTCTTTTATTGTGTATCACCCTGAGGCTATTATATTAATTAATAATTGCTAACGTCTATATGAAAGACGCAAAAACAGGGCCATTCGTTGCGTACAATCATATAATAATTCGTCTGTTTGTCAAACTTATTCGACAGTTCGTCAAAAAAGGCAATTACCCCCAGACATCAGCCAGATGGCTGATGTCCTGCCCCCTAAAGGGGGCTCGAAACCCAATATATTATTTAGCGTAAGGGTTTAAAGCCCCCCTTCAGGGGGGATGGGGGGTCATGGTTCCAGCATCAATTCATCCGGATTTTTAAGAGTCTTTCCAAGACTGATCACCTTTGTCCCGATCCGGCACTCCAGGCATCTTCTTTTCCTGCAGTAATTATTCCTGAGGTGGATCAGTGCCTGGGTATAAAAGGCTGTCTCTGATATTATTCCTGCTGCTTGCCATTCCTCGATTATCGAGTTTTCCTCAGGGTCTGTCTCCTCAAGAAAAGAGAGTGCCCGTTCACAAATATTGCCGGAATCTCTGTACCTGCCAAGAACAAATAATATAGGAATTACTGCGTTGAGAAGGAGGATATCAACAGCCTGCGAGCCGGTGATCTTAGTATAAGACCTGCTGGTCTTTCCGAAAACAAAATGATCATCCCAGTACTCAGAAGCCCGGACTTCAAACAGCTTCTTAAGCTCTCTTATATCATTTGCTTCCAGAACCCTGGAGAATAGTCCTCCGGTAACTGTCAGCATTGTCGCCAGCTGAGCAATACGTACAGTAGGAAAATTAGCGGGACGCAACCGGGAAAACTTCCATATCCATCCATCTATAGGCTGCAGGGAATATTTTGATGATAATACCTTATATTCCCGTGTCAGATCAGCATAATAGGCATCCTTAATTGCATCTTTGAAGAGGCCTTCTTCGAGCATTCCTGCTGTTCCAAAAAGCAAAGCCTCAACCTGGAACCTGTTATCAGCATGTTTACGTATTATCCTGAAGGAAAGTGATGCTGCAAGCATTTCGAATGGTTCGCTGTTTACCCTGAAACCGAAATAACGTGTAAGCATCCTGTAAAATGTTTCATCCCAGTCACTTCCGGTTTCTGTAAAAACCTTCATAATCTGTTCCGATTTTTCCTGGAAACGTTCAATTACCAGTGTATTGAGCCAGTGACGGATATAGAAGCTTTCTATTTTGCTAATCTCCGACTGGCAGGCTATTACAAACGGATTGTTAATGAGAGAGGTATACTTGTCGAAAATCAGCGGGCTGAATACCAGTTCCGCAGTAAGAATCTCTTCACCCCTTGTATTATATACTTTCTTATCATTCTCTGACACAACATGAAGGATGACGTTATCAAAGGCAGGGTCAAGATTATGCCCATGATTGTTGAAATGAGATGAACGAATATGAATCTCTACGTTGCCTGCCCATTCTGTTCCGCCTATGCAAAGTCTTGCATTAAAAAAATCCGGGCCGGAATCACGATTATATTCACCCGGATTGATAACAGTAATCTTATTACCCTCATTATCAACCAGTTTATCTGGATCATAAAGATTGTATTTCCAAAGGTAGTGGAGAAATTCTTCTTTCATAGCAGCACAAGTTAAATGGTATAGCGAGAATATAAAGATACAAAAAATACCTTTAATATTAAGTCTGGAATTGAATTGAAAGATTGCTTTCCAAAAGATACTTTTCCATTTCAAGCTGCAGTTCCCTGGCTTTTTCTCCGGCTACCTTATCAAATTCTTCTGAATTATCGGCAAAGATTATTCCTCTGGAAGAGTTCACCAGAAGGCCGCATTTATTGTTAAGTCCGTATTTTGAAACTTCGGCAAGGCTTCCTCCCTGGGCACCGACACCCGGAATGAGCAGAAAATGATCGGGGATTATTTTCCTTATTTCGCTTATCATTTCTGCACGTGTGGCTCCTACCACAAACATCATATTATCTGTTGTACCCCATTTCTTCGACACGGAAAGAACTCTTTCGAAAAGTTTTATGCCGTCTTCATTATGATACTGAAAATCATCTGCTCCCTTATTTGATGTCAGTGCAAGCAAAACAGCCCATTTATTATCATACGACAGGAATGGAGTAACCGAATCCTCTCCCATATATGGAGCAACCGTAACCGCATCAAAAGGCATGTTTTTCAGAAAAGCCTGTGCATACATTTTTGAAGAGTTTCCGATATCGCCCCTTTTTGCATCAGCAATAACAAAGATGTCAGGGTGTCTCTTTTTAATGTACTTAACTGTTGATTCCAGCGAAATCCATCCATCAGAGCCCCTGGATTCATAGAATGCAACATTAGGCTTATATGCAACGGCAAACTGATGCGTAGCATTTATTATCCTTTTATTAAATTCAAATACCGGGTCTTTTTCTTCTTTCAGGAATGAAGGGATCTTTTCAATTTCCGTATCGAGACCCACACATAAAAATGATCTTTTCTGAATAATGTTGTTAAATAATTGTATGCGATTCATATTCAGATTTTTATATATTGCTTTCCTTTAGTCTCTCAGCATTCTCTGCCATCTGAAGTTTATCTATCACCTCCTGAATATTTCCGTCGAGAATATATGACAGATTATACATTGTCAAATTGATCCGGTGGTCGGTCATCCTGCCCTGAGGATAGTTATAGGTTCTTATTTTCGCAGACCTGTCACCTGTTGACACCATAGTTTTTCTCCTGTGTGAAACACCATCGAGAAATTTTTGGTATTCAAGGTTATAGAGCCTGGTTCTCAATTCTTTCATGGCCTTGTCATAGTTCTTAAGCTGTGATTTCTCATCCTGGCAGGTGACAACTATTCCTGTCGGAATATGGGTCAGGCGAATTGCGGAATAGGTTGTGTTAACTGACTGTCCCCCCGGACCTGAAGAACAATAGGTGTCTTTTCTAATATCTTCCGGTTTAATTACGACATCGAACTCATCAGCTTCGGGAAGAACCACAACAGAGGCTGCT
>CAZHRV010000240.1:0-32203 GCA_964535035.1 uncultured Rikenellaceae bacterium | reverse complement strand
TATAATAGTATAAGAGTTTAGAGTTTAGAGTTTAGAGTTTAGAGTTTAGAGTTTAGAGTTTAGAGTTTAGAGTTTAGAGTTTAGAGTTTAGAGTTTAGAGTTTAGAGTTTAGAGTTTAGAGTTTAGAGTTTAAGGTTTAGTACCAAAAAAGTTTTCGAGCCAGAAATTATTTGCTTCATTTCTTGAATGTAAAGCTTTGGCACCTCCCCACCCATGACGGCCATTCGGATACAACATAAACTGGAATCTTTTCCCTTCATCCTGCAGCCTTGATATAAGATAAATTGAATTCTGCATATGAACATTATCGTCCATATCACCATGTGTCAGATATAGTTTTCCCTTGTAATTCTTTACCCATGTAAGTGCAGAACCATCTTTGTAACCGTCGGGATTATCCTGCGGTGTGTCCATATAGCGCTCGGTGTAAATATTATCATACAGTCTGTAATCGGTAACTGAAGATCCTGCAAAGCCATGTGTCCAGTAATCGGCTCCTTTTGTCAAAGCAAGGCAAGTCATATATCCGCCGTAAGAGCTTCCTGTAATCCCTATCCTGGTACTGTCGATAAAAGGTTTTTCAAGAAGCCATTTTACGGCATCAGCGTAATCAAGGATCTCCCATTTACCGAGAGAGCGATACATATAATCAAGTCCCTTTTTACCAAACTGCCCCGAACCCCGGTGGTCGACAGTAAATGTTATTATGCCATTCTGAGAGTACCATGAAGGATTATTTCCCTGCCACCTGTTATAAACATTTTTGTAATCGGGTCCGCCATAAATAGTAAATATAACCGGGTATTTCTTTGACGGATTAAAGTTCAGCGGGTAAGTTATGATAGCCGGCATATTAAATAATCCGTCAGATGTCATGATCCTGACCATTTCAGCCTTTGAATGTTCAGCCGGATCGTAGTCAGGATGGTCGAATTTATGAATCTCCATCAAGAGTTTCCCCTTCTTATCATAACCGTTTATTGAACCCGGGCTCAAAACGCTGCTCCAAGTATCAGTATAATAGCTTCCTTCAGGTGAAATGTCAGCACTATGACTTCCTTCCCCACTGGTCAACTGAAACAGGTTTTTACCGTCAAGACCTACTCTGAAAGCATGATTATCAGTCGATTCTGGTCCTGTTGCAGTAAAGTATATCATCCCGGAGGGTTCATCGACCCTGATAATTGAGTTCACCCTGAAATCAAAATCAGTAAGCTGTGCTATGAGACTGCCGTCCCATCCGTAATAATACAGATTTTCCCAGTCGTTTTTATAGCTCCTTATAATAAATCCGGTTCCGTTATTCATCACATAAATATCCTCACGAAATTCCACCCATGTTTTACGTTTTTCATTATAGATATCTGAGTAATCACCTGTTGCAGGGTCAGCAAGTATGATGGAAAGTACATTCTGGTCGCGATTCACAATCTGTATCGCCAGTTTTTTACTGTCGGGTGTCCAGAATGGCCATGCAATATACTGATCAACAGAGTAATCGGTTTTAACCCAGGTTGTTTTCGCAGTTGTAATATCTGCGATTCCCATTGTTACTTTCGGATTTGGATCACCGGCTTTGGGATAAGGCACCTGTTCCAGCAATCCATGTATCCCGTCAGGTTCATCAAGCCTGTTAAGGGTGAAGATCGGCACATCGCATTCATCAGTTCTCAGATATGCTATTTTTGAACCGTCAGGCGACCACCAGAATGCAGCATAGCGGCTTGCCCTTCCAAGTATTTCTTCCATATATACCCATGAGGAATAACCGTTGTAGATCCTTTCCGAAGCATCTTTGGTTAACCTGATCTCTCTGTTATTAATCAGGTCATAAACATACAGATCTTTTGCCCTGGTATATGCTATCTTTGAACCATCAGGAGAAAAGCGTACATTAACTTCTTCCAGGGTGTCATTAGTGATCCCGCGGAGCTCTTTATCGCCCTTTTTAAAATAAAACAGGTTATTTTCCTTTATTAATATCACACTGTTCAAATCGGGACTTACAATATCGTTTATCTCCATCGTAACACCAGGTGGCAGCAACTCTCTTATAATTTCCCGCTCCGATTTTGAAGGTGGAACAATTTTGCCCTTACCGGTTTTAATGTTGACATTCTTAATTACAGGATTCCTGTCTGCATCAAAGGTGCGAATCAGGTAATGAGTGTCATCGGTCCAACCAAGAATGGCAACCTGATTTGGATTTCGCATAGGTCTCTGTGCAAATAACTGATCTCCTGTAAATAACATGATCAAATAAAGCAGAACACAAGAATTAAAAAGTCTTGACTTTTTCATTGATATTGTTTATTTTTTGTAATTACAATCGACATGATCAGCAAAAATAAGAATTTTAACATAAGAACAGTGGCAGATGCCATGTAACTTTCAATCTGATTTATCGTGAACATTTTTTATTTTCACATTAATTTAAATGGAGGAAAAATCAACTCCTGAAATACGCTGACCAAAAAAACGGTTAACGTATATCAGGCATCGACTTATGGCCGTGTTACTCCGGATGACGTCAGAAATATTCTAAAAAAATACGAATAATAAGAATGACACTCAGAATTACAGGTTTATATTTAATCAGTGGCTGATCAGAAAACCGCCTCTTCTTTTTTTTAACAGAACATTTTATTAACTTTCCTTGCTTTATAAACAGGGTGAAAAAATCATATGATAAATTGCAGAAGTATTATCGGCATTATAATTACCGGTATTTTCCTGTTCTCAGGAAATGTATCATACTCACAAAACCGTGACTGCAAAGTCAATATACCTTCAATATCGGGTACATATTCCGGCGAATGCAGGAAAGGACTGGCTCATGGTGAGGGAACAGCACAGGGAACAGATAAATATGCCGGGCATTTCAGGAAAGGATTGCCGCACGGAACGGGAACTTATACCTGGGCCGACGGATCATACTATGAGGGTCACTGGAAGAATGGGATGAAAGAGGGCGAAGGGAAGATGGCAAACAGCGATTCTACCTATACCGGTATCTGGAAAGAGGATAAATATGTCGGTAAAGAGATCACGCCTCCCTACAAAGTTACCCGCTCACTGAATGTTACCAGATCATCATTCCATAAATCTGAAGGACCTTATGATGCAGTAAGGATTAAGCTTATGAGAAACGGTGTCGAAAACGTTGGCATAGTATCTGTGGACATTTCTTACAGCAGCGGTGAGGAATACCGTGACGGTTCCAATTATGGAATCCAGCAACCGGTATTCCCGCTTGATGTAAGGATCAGGTTTACGGCTATGAGCAGTTTCGGAACAGCACGGTTCGATGTTTTCTTTGACTTTACCATCACTGAGCCCGGAACTTGGGATGTAAGAGTTTCATATTGATGCTTACTGCATCCGGAGTAATATGTTAACCTTTCTAAATCCTTATTCATAGGTGTTTTTCTTCTTATACCTGAATGAAATTTGAATTGACAGTCAATATATTACTATCAAAAGGTATAAATAAGTTCCAAAATAGACTGATGTGAGAATTGTTAATCCGCACCGGCATGTTTGCGGATTTTATATTACGGAGCTTATACGGCCCGATTGTTGCATATATACATTTCGATTTAGACTATTACAGCGCTTAAAATTTCATCCTTATGCCATAGAGTTATAAATGGATATTAAGAAAACAATACATCAACATAAACAGCTTTGTTCTTTTGTAAAAGAAAGAAAAATAAAGCAAAGCCTTGACATACTTTCAGATATGGTTGCCGGGGTTACTTCAGGTGATCTTCGTGATGAATATGAAAACCTGGTTATGACTTACAGGAATATGCTTACTTATACAATAGAAGGTATTAATGATCCGGAGCGTAACAAGGTATATCTTAAGCTTATTCAATCGATTCTTGAGCTTTCCGACAGGGTAAGACAGGACATATTGTCACATTTTTCAGGCTGGAACACCTACTGGATCAAGCAGCAGACAGAAAAAGAACAAAATCTGAGTGGAAAGACAATTTTTGAGACCGTTGATGACCTGATGTTCAAGTCGGAGCTTGATGAATGGCTGAAGCTCAGCAGCGAGATCAATCCCGACCCGGAGTCGGAGATCTCAAAAAAACATAAGCAGCTCATCAAGAACATATTCAATCATCTCTGGCTGACAGATTATTACGGTGAGGCAGAAGTGAGCCTTATTAGCATCATCCTAAATTCAGGAAAATTCAGATGGTATGAGTCAAGCATCTTTACCACTGCTATCACATTAAGTTCTTTAAGGACATGGCAGTCGGAGAAGTTGCATCACCTGATGGATATTTATAAATCAGGACAGGAACAGGTTATGGAGAGAGCTCTGTCAGGACTCATTTTGAATCTGCATTATTATAACGGAAGAGTCCTTCTCTACCCTGAAATAAGCTCAAGGATAAGTAAAATGTCGAAGACACCAGCTTTCAGGGAACATTGCCTGATAATTGTATTACAGACCATCAGGTCACGTGAGACTGAGAAGCTCAGCAGGAAGCTTCATGATGAAATTCTGCCGCAGGTAGCAAAGCTTAAACCGAGGATTGAGGAGAAACTGGACCTTGACAATATTCTGCCGAAAGACAAAGATGATGAGAAAAATCCCGACTGGTCAGAGATGTTCAACGATTCAGAAGAGATATTCAAGACCATGGAGGAGCTGACAAATCTGCAGATGGAGGGAGCTGACGTTTATATGTCGGCTTTTGCCAATCTTAAAAATTTTGACTTTTTCAAGGATTTCCGGAACTGGTTTGTTCCATTTCATCCCGACCATGAAGTACTTAATGAAATATTCAGGGATGAGGTTCTGGGGCCGGGAACAAATGAGCTTGCTGAGGCAATGTATCAGACTCCTTTTATCTGTAATTCCGACAAGTATTCCCTGATCCTTAACCTCAAGCATTTACCAGCATCCCAGAAAAGTATGATGCTTAAGGTGTTCCGGATGGAGCTTGAGGGATTGCAGCAGATGAATGATGCCGATTCAATTACTGATCCGAACAGGAAATTCAGAACCAATGTAACACAGTATCTTCAGGATATTTACAGGTTCTTCAAACTCTCACCCTACCGGCTGGAATTTGAGGATATCTTCACGGGCAGACTCGATATTTATAATTCGGAGTTTTTCAGGCTTACATGCAATGCACCTGAAGCAGAAGCAGGACTTGCCGACTATTTTTTCAGCAAGGATTTCTATGATGATGCTCTTTCCTTATTTCTCAAGCGTGTAAAGGAAAAGCCTGATGATTCCGAACTATACGAAAAGATCGGCTATTGTTACCAGCAAAATTCTGATTATGAGGATGCCCTCAAATATTACAGGATGGCCGAACTTATCAACAGGAAAGTCTGGACATTAAAGAAAATCGGATTGTGTCTGCGTCGGCTGGGCAGGAATGAAGAGGCCCTGGAATATTATATACAGGCCAGTGAAATGGAGCCGGGGAATATTCATACCACAATATTGACGGCACATTGTTTTCTTGATCTTAAGGAGTACGAAAAGGCATTAAAGCATTATTTCAAGATTGAATACAACGATCCTGGTAATCTCAGAATACTGAGACCTATAGCATATTGTTACTTTGCCCTGGGCAGATTTGATGATTCAGAGAAATACTATGAAAGGCTATCAACCGGTAAACTAAAAGCTCATGACCTGATCAATATAGGTCATCTGGCATTATGCCGCGGTAATAAAAAAGAGGCCATTGATCTTTACCGGCAGAGCATCATCGGTGGTGAATTATCGAAAGATCAATTCCTGGCTATTTTTTCAGAGGACAGGAGTCTGCTAGTCACGCTGGGTGTAAATCCTGACGATCTCCCGATACTGCTTGATTACCTGTTATTTATCATCGAATAAATCAGTTGTGTCCGGAGGCGGGAGTGGCGGCGGTGGTGGTCCGGAAGGAGGTCCCTGCTGTATATCTCCATTGTATGGTCTTCTCCGTGAATCCCTGTGATCTTCCGGTCCCTGCCCCCGGGTAAGGGTAGAATCACCTCTGTTTCTTCTGCTAAGCCTTATCATCTCCTGGCGCTGTTCATCCATTTCCTTCAGCCTTGCAAACTGTTCTTTTGTAAGCTTTGAATCCAGCTCTTTCCTGAAAGCTTTCATATTTGATTCAAACTCCTTTCTGAAATTTGCCTGGAAGTCGCTGTTCAGCCTGGCGTATTTATCAAGTATCTTTTCTATTTCGGCTTTCTGCTTCTCATCAGGCTGGATGGTTTTATAGAATCCCTCCCTGAAGCGTTCCTCTGAAAAATACAATCGCACAGGTTTAAGCTTTTGTAAGCGAACCTGTGCTGAGGTCAGCCACCCGAGGATAAATCCTATGAACAGTGTAAGTATAACTAACAAAACTGGTTTAGCTTTCATGGTCTTTTTATCCTAATTTCCGGTTAAAAGGCATACTATCGATTCATCGAAGGAATCACCCAGACCCAGAAATGAATTGAATGAGAATGAATCCTGTGCAATAAATATCGACAACATCAAAATAACAATCGCTGCAATTCCTGTAATAGCAATTCGGTAGAATACCAGATTCAGGCTTCTCCTGAATTCCATATCCCGATTTACAGCCAGTGGTTCCGAAGATACCCTGCCAGTAACCTTTTGAGTAAATCCATCTCTGAAGTCATAGGAGATACCCTCGTTATCCAGTTTCGCGGCTATTTCCTTCGTATCTGCTCCCGGAAACAGGGATTGGATCATAAGCTTCTTTAATTCGGTGGGTTTCATCATTTAATAATTTATTTTAATGGTATGATGGAATCCACATGCATCTGATTATTATAATATTGTGTTTAGCTTCGCTGAGCTCGCAAGCTCGGTTGTGTATTCAAATACGTGTGGGTTTCATAACATTTTTAATTTTTCTCTTAATTGTTCCTGAGCTCTTGAAAGCCTTGAAAGTACAGTACCCAGCGGGAGATTAAGTATCTCAGCCGTCTCCTTTGTGGAATAACCCTGTAACAGTCTCATTGTCACAACGATCCTGAATTTAGGATCCAGGCTCGTCAATGCTTTGTTCACAATTTCCTTTGCTTCCCCCTTTTCCTCAGTTCCTGAATCTGCAATTTCAACTTCACTCATTTCTTCATTTCCCTTATGCGAAAACATTGAAAAGAAACGTTTTCTTCTTTTAATCTCATTCAGAGTAAGGTTTACTGCTATTCTCTGAATATATGTTGATAATTTGGCCTCGCCCCTGAAACCGGGTAAAGAGTTATAAAGATTTATAAATACTTCCTGCCCGATATCTTCGGCATAGACTGAATCTCTGAGCATCCCTTTAACTGTACGTGCGACCATTTTCCGGTAGCGGTCCACTATTTCTCCATATGCCAGCTTATCGCCATCCAGTGAAGCCTTAACCAGTTCATCATCGCCAGCCAGCTTATAGGATCCTCTCATTATTCTATGTTATATAGACAATGGTTATGATTCAATTATTCCCGATTGTTAATTTTTATTAACATTAGTGTCGCGGGATAATCTTCTTCAACTATTAAATCTCATCATTCCTGCACCGGTTCATACTCACTTATCAGGACAATCTCATAATCATTTGTATATCTGATAAGAAACAGGTTTTGGTTCTCGAATCCGTCGTTTATAGTTTTTCGGCGGAAATCAAACCTGGTTTGCAGCAGGTCAGGATTGTGAATTTCGGGATGTGAAATAAACTTTTTCCCATGCACTGCAAGTCCGCTTATAAAAAAATAGGCAATATCATATCCCTGCCATGCGTAACTCATTTCGGAAGGTTCTGTAAAGAATCTCTTCCTGAAGTCGGAATTAAAATTCCTCACGTCTTTTTTTGAATAATCGATCCAGTATGGTGAATATATCAGGATGTCGATTTCGAATAAATATTTCGGATCAAGATTATCAAGGGCCCGCATTACAGGATAACCGAATACTTTTATTTCATAGTCCTTTGTGAGAGCATGAATATCGATCAACGATTCACTTATTATTGGCTTTTCTTCAGAAGCTATGATAATTACGTTTCCATAATCTTCTGAAAGGGCTTGAGACAGCCTGTTAATAGAGTCATTGTTGAATACTGACCTGCTGTAAAAAAGAAACTCCTTAAATTTGATCTCCTCAAATGGAAGTCGATTGCTAAGCTCGCTTAATATCCTTTCCTTGAAATATTTTATTCCCGGATCTGATCCTGAGGTATCGGCATGTATGAAAACAAAATTGTCGTTGTAATATTCTGTTATCTTTCTTGCTATTGTATTTTGAGCTACTTCCAGGGATGAATTGGCCATGAAGAGAGACGGATTGTCAATAAGTGCCGAATTATTCATAAGAGGTACCGGTGATACGATCGGTATCCCGAGTTTACTGGCATATGAGGCAACAGCAACCAGGTTATGGGAATAAACCGGACCAATGATCAGATCCATTTCCGATAATATATCCTCACGAATAAGCCTTGTTACTTCAATTGTATCGCTCTTAATATCATATACATGAAAATTTATATCCAATCCGAGGGCACGGAGTGAATCTGCAGCCAGCAGAATACCTTCATACATTTCTATAAATCCTATGCTCCGGGAATATATCCATTCATCAGGACGGCTGAGTATTTTGTAGGTTCTTCTACCTTTCACAACATTTGAGGAATCTATATCTGTTCTTACAGCATTCTCCTCAAGATAGAAAGGCAGCAATACAGCAATATCCATGGAACCTTTAAGGTTTTCCACAGGTGTATATGCTGACGGCACCGTCATTAGTTCATGTAGTTCAGCTGCAATTGCCACGCTGTCTTCTGAAAGCAAGTCAGGTACCTCTGTTTTTTCTGCTGCAGTAACCGGTATCCTTATGTAATCGCCGACCTGAGGAAATCTTATATTCCTGTTCTCTTTCCTCAGTTCCCTGAGGGTAATTCCGTATTGTTCAGCTATTGATGATAGTGATTCTCCCCTGACCACCTTATGGAAAACAGGAGTCTTCTCCTGCACCTGAAACTCATGCCTGCCTGTCATGAATTCTCTCCGTGGAACGGCAATTTCAGCATCTACCGGAAGCTTGTTAATATCTATACCCGGATTTGCTGAAATGATTTCATTTTCAGAAACACCATATGATTTTGAAAGAGCATATACAGTCTCCCCCGGTTGAAGCTTATGGTATATATACCTGGAATCGTCTCTGTGTGATTCAACTGTCACGGGTTGTGCCGGCTGACTTTTCGGTATATCCCTGTAAGGTATTCTCAGCAGTTGTCCCTCATTGATACCATAGAGTGCAGGAGGGTTTTCCTTTGTAAGCTCCTCAACAGTAATCCCATATGCCTTTGAAATTGAATATGCTGTTTCACCCTTCTTCACCTGGTGCATATAATATGCTGTACCTGAAATAATTACCTTATCCTTTGATCGTTCAACCACAACCTGTGCAGTTGCATGGAGTGCGAATGTCAAAAAGAGAAACAGGGCTAAAAAAGTTCTTAGATATTCCTTACAATTCATCACATGATTGTTTATAATGTCTCCAGGAATTTTATGCAATTCCTTTCAATCCTTTCATGGACATTAGTAATATCGGCTTTAACAAAACTTTCACCCGTTAATTTTTCGTATAATTCGATATACCTGTTCGACACATCATTAACAAATTCGTCAGTCATCTCCGGTACCTTCTGTCCATGCTGACCCTGGAATCCGTTTGCCATCAACCATTCCCTTACAAACTCTTTTGAAAGCTGTTTCTGGGGAAGGTTCCTGTCGAATTTCTCCTGGTAAGAATCAGCATAGAAATAACGAGAAGAGTCAGGGGTATTTATTTCATCTATCAGATATATTTTCTCATCTTTTTTCCCGAACTCATACTTTGTATCAACAAGAATCAAGCCATGTTCGGCTGCTATTTGAGACCCTCTCATGAAAACCTCCATTGAGTATTTTTCGATCAGGTTATATTCGTCTTCGGGAATAAGTCCTCTCTCAATGACCTCATCTCGTGAAATATCTTCATCATGATTTCCGTGTTCAGCTTTTGTTGTTGGTGTTATTAATGGTTCCGGAAATTTCTGGTGTTCCCTCATACCGTCAGGTATTGGAATACCGCATATTTCTCTTGCTCCTGCTTTGTAAGTTCTCCAGGAACTTCCTGTGAGATATGCTCTTACAATAATTTCGATAGGATATGGATCACATTTGAGCCCGAATTTTACAGTCGGATCGGGAGTTGCAATTTTCCAGTTCGCAACAATATCTTTTGTTGCATCAAGGAACTTTGATGCAATTTGATTCAGCACCTGGCCTTTATATGGGATGCCTCTTGGTAGTACCACGTCAAATGCAGATATCCTGTCTGTAACAATCATCAGGAGATACTTGTCATCAATATTGTAGACATCCCTTACCTTCCCTCTGTAAACGCTTGTCTGCCCCGGGAATTTAAAATCTGTAGTTAATATTGTCTTATCCATATATTGTATGCTATTAATTTTTCTTTTCAGCGGACCTCAGTGTAATCAACCCCCGGCTCCGACTTGTCGGGAGGGGCTGGGGGGGCATTTTCTTCCTGTTCATATGCTTTAATTATCTTTTTTACCAATTTATGCCTTACAATATCGCGTTCGTCAAATTTAATTATTGATACCCCTTCAATTCCCCTCAAAATACGCATCGCCTGGAGAAGCCCTGATTCACTTCTTTTTGGCAGGTCTATCTGGGTTGTATCTCCTGTCATTATGAATTTTGAGTTAACACCCATTCGGGTAAGGAACATTTTCAGCTGGTTTATTGTTGCATTCTGCGCCTCATCAAGTATTACAAATGCATTCTCAAGAGTCCTGCCCCTCATAAAAGCAATGGGTGCGATCTGTATTGTTCCATCCTCCAGCCATGTTTCAAGCTTTTTAAAGGGCAACATATCATGCAGGGCATCATAGAGCGGCTGGAGATAGGGATCCAGCTTCTCCTTCATATCACCGGGTAAAAATCCCAGTCTTTCACCAGCTTCAACTGCCGGTCTGGTAAGGATGATCTTTTTTACCTCCCGTTCCTTTAATGCCTTGACAGATAGCGCAATAGAAGTATATGTTTTGCCGGTTCCGGCAGGACCTTCTGCTATGATAAGATCGTTGGTCTTATAATCGGTAACCAGGAGTAGCTGATTCACTGTTCGTGCCCTGACAGGTTTTCCGCTGATACCGAAGACCAGAATCTGTTCAAATTCACCGCTGGAGGCAGTTTTCATATGTTCCGCATCGAGGAAATATTTCTCAATATCCTGCTCTTCAAGACGGTGATACTTGTGATAATATTCTATAAGCGCATTGAATTTCTCGGCAAATACTGTGATCTCTGATTCCTCTCCCAGGCATTTTAACTCGTTACCACGAGCAAGGATTTTTATTTTAGGGAAAAAGCCCCGGATTTTGTCGAGCAATAAATTGTTTGTGCCGAAGAAAACGACAGGATCTATATCCTCAAGAAAAATTACTATCTCTGTCATCAAATAAAAAACAATAAAAATGTTCTGCAGAACGGTACAAAGTAAGTTTATTTTTCTTTAGAAGATTATCTTTGCCTTAAGTTTTTCACAATGGCCGTTATTACATTGACAACAGAATGGAAGCCTGAAGATATCTATCATGGAATCATTAAGGGTAAATTGTGCCGCATGTGTCCCGGGGTTACAATTATTGAAAATGCCTCCAATATTCCCGTTTTTAATATTTCACATGCTGCATTTGTCATCAGGAACACATGGAATAATTACCCTGCAGGAACAATCCATATAATATGCGTTCATTCGGAGGTTGAAGCCGGAAAGGATTATCTCATTGTTAAATCGAGGGATCATTACTTTATAGGGTCAGATAATGGTATCTTCAACCTTATCCTGAATTCTGATCCTGACGAAGTAGTAAGCATCGACCATAAAAAGTGCACCGATGATCTTGAGATATTTGCAAAAGCAGCTGCTGCCCTGGCCTCCGGGAAAAAACCTTCTGAACTCGGAAAAACCCTTGGGAATATCAGCGAGCACATACCTTTGAGAGCAACAATCGATAAAGATGTGATAATCGGGAGTATAATCTTCATTGATTCATATGGAAATGCAATTTCTAATATCACAAGGGAGATATTTAACAGGGTTTTTGAGAAAAAGAAATACAGGATCCTGATCCAGAGCAATAAGAATTATACTGATCATATTGTGGAAAAATACGGTGATGTCCCGGTAGGAGAACTGCTTGCAAGGTTCAATTCTCTCGATCTGCTTGAGATATCAATCAATGGGGCAAATGTTGCAGAACTGCTGAGTCTTACACCAGGTTCTGTGGTACGTATTGACCACACAGTTAAACAGTCATCACCCAATCGCCTTTTTTAAAATAACCGCAGATGAATGATAATAAAAGAAGTCTGGAAGAGTTTGAAAAGCTCCTTTCCATAATGGTCAGGTTGAGAGAGAGCTGTCCCTGGGATATGAAACAGACCTGGGAAAGCCTGAGTAAATTGACAATTGAAGAGACCTATGAGCTTGCCGATGCTGTCTACTCAAATAATAATGATGGTGTCAGGAATGAGCTTGGAGACCTGATGCTTCATCTTGTCTTTTATGCAAAGATCGGATCGGAAAAAGGGTTTTTTACTATTGCCGATGTATTGAAAGGAATAAACGAAAAACTAATTTACAGGCACCCTCATGTATTTGCCGATGTTAAGGTATCCGGTTCATCTGAGGTTGAAGAAAACTGGGAAAAACTGAAGATCACGGAGGATAATGGTTATAAACCGGTTTTATCAGGTGTTCCCTCTTCTTTACCGGCAATTGTGAAAGCCAACAGGATACAGGAAAAGGTCAGGGGTGTAGGATTTGACTGGGAAAAACCGGATCAGATCTGGGATAAAATGCAGGAGGAGATCACTGAACTTAAAAACGAAATCACTGATCGGGATAAAGAAAAGATCGAATCGGAACTTGGCGATGTAATGTTTTCTATAATCAATGCATCTAGGCTCTATGGTATTGATCCCGAAGCCGCTCTTGAAAAGACCAACAGAAAATTCATAAAACGGTTTAACTACCTTGAAAAAAAAACTATCAGGAAGGGAATATCCCTTCATGATATGAGTCTTGACGATATGAATGTTATATGGGAGGAAGCGAAGAGGGAGGATTAGATTATCTTATGCAAAAATATAACTCAGCAGCTGGTAAATGATTTTTGCTGCCATAAAATCAGGTAATTTATTTGTTGTTGACGGGCATAACTCAACTACATCGAAACCAACGATATTTTTCTTTCGTGCCACATCCCTCATAAAATGCATCAACTCGAAATAATCAGGTCCACCTGGTTCAGGCGTACCGGTAGAGGGCATAACCGATGGGTTGAAAACATCCAGATCGACAGTGACATAAACATTTTCAGTGAGTTTATTTACTGCCTTCTGATACAACATCTTATCATAATATAGTTCATGGGCATAGAAGATCCTTTCTCTTTCAATAAAAGTGAGCTCTTCGGCTGATACGCTGCGGATACCGACCTGGACAAGAGGTGCGAGTTCGCGTGCACGTGCCATGGTACATGCATGGTTAAAAGGAGATCCCTCATATTCCTGTCTGAGGTCGGAATGTGCATCCAGTTGAAGCACTGACAGATCCGGATAATATTCGGAAAATGCCTTTACTGCCCCTATGCTTACCGTATGGTTACCTCCCACGATTACCGGAAACTTCTTATCCCGGAGAAGGTGTGATGTTTTATGAAAAACAGCATTTACGAGAGTTTCGGGTGATCCTTTTCCCATAACAGGATCGATTGTATGGATACCCATTTTATGCACCTCAGTGGCTGTTTCGATATCATAAAACTCAAGGTTGACAGAGGCTTCCATAATTGCATCGGGACCTTTGTCGGAGCCTCTCATCCATGTGCTTGTCGCATCGTATGGCACAGGAACGATGATTATCCGGGACCCTTTATAATCATATATCACCTCATTACCGCCAAAATTCATGACAAGGAAGGGTATTAATCAGCTTTCCCGGGTACTGATGGTTTCTTTTTTGCAGGTGCCTTTTTTTCTCCCGGACTCTTTTTCTTGCCGGCTGCCGGCTCTTTCTTCTTTACAGTCTCTTTTACCTGTTTACCTTTCTTTTCAGGTTCGGCCTCTTTTACCGGTTCAGATTCCTTCGTCTTTTCTTTTTCAGATTCCTCCGGGGCATCAGGTACCAGAAGGTTCAGTGTATGAAGGATATTATACCATTGTATGATCTTCCTGATATCGCTGTTATAAACCCTGTTCCTGTCATATTCAGGCACAATTTCCCTGAAGTAGGTTTTGAGTTTATCAGGATTAGATTTATAGTCAATTGCAGCTCCTCCATTCTCTTTTTCAAATATCAGATTAAAGACTTTTCCGAGGGACATATCTTCATTCTCTGTAAATACAGATATCTCCTCGAGGGAGCTGACTTTTGCCGAGCCGAATGCACTGCTTCTTTTCTTTGTTTCCAGGTGCTCAATAATTACAGCATTCTTCCCCTGGGCAATGAATTTATAGAGCCCGGGCTGACCTGAGATTGCCAGGATATCTTTTAAGACCATGGTATTAATTTTGAGTGCTAATTTAATTCTTGTATTGGAATCTATTATTCAAATGGTTTATTTTATTGATTATTAAACCATATTTCTTTCCTTTTTTATCTTATCATATGCTTCATTGACCTTCCTGAATTTCTCTTCAGCTGTTTTCTTGAATTCTTCACCCAGATGACTAACTTTGTCGGGATGGTATTTCATAGCCATTTTTCTATAAGCTTTTTTAACCTCATCATCTGTAGCTGTACGATCAATTTCGATGATCTTGTAAAGTGAATCTGTTTCAGGCACAAACATATTCTTTATCGACATAAAATCGGAGGTGGAAATCCCCAGGTAGCCTGCGATCATATCAATTACCTGTATTTCAGACTGATGGATAGCTCCATCTGCAAGGGATACATTATAGAGAAGGTGAAGAAGTTGAAGGCGTGATGAATAGTCCATATTCCGGTTGATCTGGGTACAGATGTTGCGCAGGGGGATCTCCTGTTTCAGGAGATCTTTCAGCATCATTGTTGCTTCAGCAGCTGAATCTTTTCCGAATTGCCTGACAAAAAACTGTTTAACATAATCCAGTTCTGATTTTAGTACTTTCCCGTCTGCTTTCATAACAGCTGCAATGAGTACAAGCAGGCTGACACCGAATGCAGCAGGTGTTGTCCTCATATCAGAAGAGGTATAGGGTGATGTCTTGATGGTTGCACTATCGACAATTGATCCAACCATAAATCCCAGGAGTCCGGCAATAGGTCCTCCCATTACCCATCCAAGTCCTCCCCCTATCCATTTACCAAAACGTCTCATTTAATGCATCAGGAATTTATGTGAGTTAACAGGTCTTCATTAATACGAAGAATCATGGGTATTATCATATCGTTTTCGGAATTTTTGATTACATAATCCGACATCTTTATTCTCTCGTCATCTGTCATCTGATTATTTATCCTTTCCAAAACCTGATCCCTGTTTAGTATTTTGCGCCGGATTACTCTCGAAATCCTTTCTTCCATTGGTGCCACAACGGTTGCGACCCTGTCAACAAGTTTAGATGCACCGCTTTCAAAAAGGATTGCGGCTTCCATAATAACATAAGGTGCTGTTTGCTTTTCTGTCCAGTGGTTAAAATGTTCAAATACAACCGGATGAACCAGTGAGTTCACCTTTTCAAGCAGATCCCTGTTATTAAAGATAAGAGAAGCAAGTTCCATACGGTTTAGCTGGCCATCGCGATAAATATTTTTACCCACTATCTCATTTATTTCCCTTTTAATTTCCCTGTTATTATCCATTATCTCCCGGGCTTCAGGATCAGCAGAAAAAACAGGAATACCAATCACATTGAAAACCCTGCAAACGGATGTTTTCCCGCTTCCTATACCGCCGGTAATCCCGAGCTTCATTCCTGGTTTTCTGTCCTGCTTCATCTTATCTGTCAAAAACTTATCTAATCCCAATCATCTTAATATCATTGAGCCTATGCGCCTTTGAGCCTTTGCGTCACATCATTTGAAAGAGAAGAATAATGTATCGGGTTTTATTGAGGTTATCCTGCATTCAGATTTAATCTGTGAATTCAGATTCTGGATAAGACCCGAAGTTAAGATGTAATAATCGGCTGAACTGCTGTTTCTTGTTGGTTTATAACTGACTTTTGAGAAATCAATTGTTAAGGGTGAATAATTCCCCGTAACTTTCATCCGCAGTATTGAATAGCCGGGTCCGCTCAGGTAAATATATACTCTTGACGGGAGATCTTCTGCCACTCCTTTGTCTTTTGGCATGTTAGTATACCTTACAGGGTATCTGATGTTTGTGTCAAGGTCCTTCCCCAGGGAATTGAGATACCAAAAAATAAATGATAGCAGCAGGAAAAAAGCGAATACCATAAAATTCCTGTTATTGAAACTCCATACCTTCTTAACAGGTTTTTCAGGACTTATTTCTTTTTTCTTTTCCATTCCATATCACCTGGTTTATTCTCCTGCCGACGGATCTTTAAGCAGGGCGTTCTTATCCACCTTGAGTTTAATATCTCCGCCTACATCCATCATTACGAAATTATCTTTCACTTCGTTGACTCTTCCGTATATTCCCCCTGTTGTAATTACTTTATCTCCTTTTTTCAGGGAGCTTCTGTAATTAGTCATTTCTTTCTGCTTTTTCATCTGGGGTCTTATCATGAAGAAATAAAAGACAACAAAAACAAGTAAAAGAGGCAAAAAGGTAATCAATGCATTACTCTGTCCTGTCGATGATGCAGGTTGTCCCATTAAATATAAATACGCAAAACTGGTCATTGTGTAAAATATTAATTAATTATTATTTATTACTATTCATTACTTCAGCTGTTATTTTCAGCAATACAACAGGTTTGGAGGCATTGGATTTAACGGTAACCGTTTTGGTCTGAATACCGTTCCTCCCGGAGGTATCAAAAATTACCTCGAGGGTACCTGTCTTTCCGGGGGCAACCGGTTTTCTGTCATATTTCGGTACTGTGCAACCGCATGTTGTGGTTACCGATACTAATACCAGGTCGGCAGTGCCTTTGTTCTCAAAAGTAAAAATACATCCTGCCTTTTCACCTTCATGTACTTTACCGAAGAGATGCTCATATTCCCTGAAAATAAGAACGGCTTTTCCTGTATCTGAGGAATGGGATTCAGCATTATTCCCACCCTTTTGTTTGTTACTGCTGCATCCTGCAACGGCCAGAATAAGGATTAACAAATATAACTGAATCTTTTTCTTCATTTGCTTCAACAGTCAGAAAATCCGTTTTAGTTTTCAGGCGATTCTCCGATCAGACCTCTGCCATACTTTTTAAAAAGACCTTTTTCTCTTATCTCTTTAACTATATTATCCAGAATGCCGTTGACAAATGTACTGCTTTTTGACGTACAATAGTATTTTGCTATCTCAATGTATTCATTTAAAGTTACCTTAACAGGGATTTCCGGGAACTCAAGGATCTCGGTAATAGCCAGTCTCATTACCAGAATATCCATCAGGGCAATACGTTCCAATTCCCAGTTAGTGGTATTATGCTCAATGAGCTCTGAACACTTTTGTATGTTCAGCACAGCTTTTCTGAACAGTATTTTAATAAAATTCCGGTCATCTTCATTTTTAAATAAAGGCATCAACAGGGTGTTTTCGCCGGAATCAGCTTTAAACTTTTTCAGAGTTTTTTCAATCATTATCATAACATATTCCATATCATCATTCCAGTAGATGCTTTGTTCCTCGAGGCAAGCAGCAGGATCTTCCGACCCGGCAAAAAGCTCGTTCAGGAGTCGAATGATGAATTTTTTATCCAGATGGTAATTGCTCTCGGAGGAATTCATATATTCCTCATAAGCCGGCCACGCAGTCATCTTATTGTAGAGGAGCCTGACAATATGATAATTGTTTATCCAGGAGAGTTTTGAAGATGTGATATATTTGTTGAATGCCGTGCTGTTTCTCAGCTGTGTTACGACCGTATTGTCTACAAAACGCCGGTTCGGATTAAGGTCTTCGGGGGCCGGGATTCTCTTCTGCCGGGCCTGTTCAATCTTTTCACCGGTAATATCGGCTACTTCCAGGAGAAGCAGCATCATATAATGGTAGAGATCGTAGGTCTTTTCAATACTGAACATGAGTTCCTTTTCAGCCCTGACCAGATCATCATCCTCCCTGCGGTTATGGGCATAAAGAGCCATCAGGGCCTTTATGCGTAACAATCTTCTGCTTATCATCTTTAAAGAACCACGAATTCCGCTGCAAAAATACTCTTTTTCATTTCCCGGCAAAACATTAAACCAAATTTCAGGAGCAACAGGAAAGCATTATTTTGATTTGAAAAAATAATTATTACATTTGACAATACAAATCAAATCCCTAACCTTAACTGATTTAGAAATGGAAGAAGAAACAGGAAAAAAAGAAGACTTGAACGAGAATGAGGGGAAAAACCAGAAGGAAGAGATTTTCACCAGGGTTGTACGTGCAGGCAAAAGAACCTATTTCTTTGATGTAAAAGCAACCCGCCAAGATGATTATTATCTTACCATTACCGAGAGCAAAAAGCGTTTGGGAAAGGAAGGTAAGTTCTTCTATGAAAAACATAAAATCTTTTTGTATAAAGAAGATTTTGAGAAGTTTACCGAAGGATTAAAAGATGCTGTCACCTACATTAATAATGGCAGGGATGAGTCGCAGGCTCCCATACCATTGGAAGAGAGCAAGAAGAGTGACGAACAGCAGACAAATACCGCAGAAGAGTTTACGGACGTAGACTTTGATGATCTCGGGAAAAAATAGGATATTTCCTGTAACCTTTTCTGAAAATATTCCAAATGTCTGATTATGTTCTTCTTATTTTAGGTATAATCCTGATCCTCCTTGGAATTATTGGCTGTCTTGCACCTGTATTGCCCGGACCGCCTATCAGTTACCTGGGATTAATAATGCTGCATGTAAGCAGGTTCGGGCAGTTTTCCACAAACGTACTGATTGCACTGGCTGCTGTTGCTATTGTTGTCACGATACTGGATTATATAGTTCCCATCTGGGGAACCAGAAAATTCGGTGGTTCAAAATACGGTATAAGAGGAGCAACTGTCGGGCTTATAATAGGTTTATTTCTCGGCCCGGTGGGCATCATATTAGGCCCGCTGATAGGGGCTATTGTTGGAGAGCTTATCTTCAAGGATGATATGAATTATGCAATCAAGGCAGGATTTGGAAGCCTCCTTGGGTTCCTCACAGGAATAGGACTGAAGCTGGCAGCATCGTTCATTATAACCTTCTATTTTGTAAAGGAGCTGATCGCCTGACCTCATCCCCCGGCCTCTTCTCCAAGGGTCGCCACCATCACTGCTTTGATAGTATGGAGCCTGTTTTCAGCTTCATCAAATACTATTGAGTGTTTTGATTCAAAAACATCTTCAGTGACCTCCATCCCATCGAGACCATATTTCCGGAATATCTCTTCTCCCACTTTTGTTGCCCTGTTATGAAAAGCAGGCAGACAATGGAGGAATTTTACATCGGGATTACCAGTCTTACTGATAACAGACATATTCACCTGGTAAGATTTCAGGAGACCTATTCGCTCTTCCCATACTGAATCAGGTTCGCCCATCGAGACCCATACATCAGTATACAGAAAATCAGCACCTTTTACTGCTTGATCAACATTTTCGGTGATTGTTATTTTTGCACCTGTCTCTCCGGCAATAATCCTGCATTTTGAGACAAGCTCGTCAGAGGGCTGGTATGTCTTCGGGGCTGCAATCCTGAAATCAATACCCATTTTTGCAGAACCGACCAGCAGGGAATTACCCATATTGAATCTTGCATCCCCGAGGTAACACAGAGCCATCCTGTTCAGTGGCTTGCCAGAGAACTCTATCATTGTCATTAAATCAGCAAGTACCTGGGTCGGATGAAACTCATTTGTAAGGCCGTTCCAGACAGGGACTCCTGCATACTCAGCAAGTTCTTCAACAACCTCCTGTCCGAAACCCCTGTATTCAATTCCCCCGTACATTCGGCCAAGCACCCTGGCAGTATCTTTCATTGACTCCTTATGCCCTATCTGTGAATCGCTCGGACCAATATATGTTATACTGGCTCCCTGGTCAAAAGCTGCAGCTTCAAAGGCACAACGAGTTCTTGTTGAGGATTTTTCGAAAATAAGAGCAATATTTTCCCCTTTGAGATACTGAACTTCCTTTCCCGCTTTTTTTGCTTTTTTCAATTCTGCAGAG
This sequence comes from uncultured Rikenellaceae bacterium, assembly GCA_964535035.1. Taxonomy (GTDB): domain Bacteria; phylum Bacteroidota; class Bacteroidia; order Bacteroidales; family VadinHA17; genus LD21. The sequence continues at coordinate 11,832 of CAZHRV010000240.1, read as the reverse complement.
AGGGTAAGCAAGAAGTTAATTTCTTCGGGTGAAAAGTCTAAAAGCTTAAGAAAGTGTCTGTTATGAAGATTGATTTTCATTGTTATTGGATTTGAGTGGTAAATATAATAAAAAATATGGCGTCGGGCGTCAGGCGTGGGGTGTCAGGCGCCAGGGGATGGGAAATAGATAAAATGCAATTCCTGTCAATTAAATCTGACAAACTCAAAAACGTATTTTTAAATCCATTAAAATATGTTTCAATGATGAGCTTATAAAAAATAACACCGGGAATTGAAATTAAAAAAAAATACTATTTTTACATAATTCAAAAAAAAATAGGTTTGTGAGATTCAGATCCGGATTAATCATTGCAGTAATATTTGCAATAACGGGGTATTCCTGTAAAGAAAAAGGCGGTAAATACATTGATGAGGGTGAGATTCATTATACCATAGAATATATGGATAATACAAATATCATACCCAAGGATTACATGCCAAAAAATCTCGTGGTTTACTTTAAAGATGACAAAATCCTGTTTGAGATAGCGGCTCCGTTTGGCAATGCTGGAATATTTAATCTCTCCAATCCCAAGGAAGGAATCTATGACACTTATCTGAGCCTGCTGACATTAAGATATACCTATGCTGCTGAACCAGGGGAAATTCACCCTGGTTTTGATGCCATGAAAGGCATGGAGTTGCATAAGACTTCACGTACCACAGTTATTTGCGGATTTAACTGTAAAAATGCTGAAGTTACTTTCCCGGCTGACAGAAATAAAGTATACGATATTTGGTACACAGAAGAGATAGATGTAAAGAATTCGAATGCATCAACACCATTTCACGAGATTGGCGGCGTACTTATGAGTTTTTACTTCTTTCTTGGCCCGGCTGAACTTCATTTCAATGTCGAGAATATCTATAAAAAAGAGATCCCCGACAAGACATTTGAAAGAAGAGATAAGTATGTCAATGTTTCCAGAGAGGAGATAAGCAGCTTTATCAATAAGATGCTAAGCCTGTTTATCAGTTAGAGAATCAAGACTCAGGGAAAGCCAATACCTGAAATAAATAACCGTAAAAATCGTTTTCTGCATTGTTAGTCACTTCCGGTAATTGTTTATAAAAACGATTTACCTGTATTTTGTCAGGATTCAAAATTATTACCTTTGGAGTGTAATTTATTAACCATTCATGAGTATAGGTAAGGAAGACAGAACGAAGAAGCCGGGGCGATCAGCAAGAAATCAGGCAAAGTCAAAGTCATTTTTCAGCGACGAGAGGATCAGGTTTATCTTCGGGGTTCTCATTACAGGCTTTGCATTATATCTTCTGATTGCCTGTATCTCTTACCTCTTCTGGTGGAAAACTGATCTCAGTCTTCCTGATTCTGCTATTGTTTCAGGACCTGATGTAGAGGTAAAAAACTGGTCAGGAAAGAGCGGTCATTTCCTGGCAAAAATGATGATTGGTTATGGTTTTGGTTACGGAGCCTTTTTTATTCCGTTGATATTCGGGACAATAGGATTGTACCTCCTTAACTTTCCAAAGCTGAAGCCATGGGGACTTGTTAACAGGTTCACCTTTGCTGTCATAATTTTATCTCTGATCCTTGGTTATATTTTCGGCCAGTCAGACGGTTATCTTATAAGCGGTCCGGGCGGTGCCCAGGGATACTTGCTGACCAGGTGGCTTAATGCTTTTATGGGGAAGATCGGAACCGGAATAGTGGTCACACTGTTAACAATTTCATATCTTATTTTTGCCCTGAGGGTTTCCCCTTCCTCTTTCGGATTTAAAAAGCCATCTTTCAAGTTATTCAGAAAAAGCGGGCAGGACGCTTTTACAACACGACCTCAGGGAGATTCAACAGATGAGGACATGCTTGAATTCCTGGTTAATGACAGAACACATGAAGACGATAGTGCTAATGAAGATAAAGATGGAAGAATCCCGTCTGGCAATGGCTCTCTGATTCATGACCTGGATTATGAAAGGACCGAGTCCTCATCAGCAAAAAAAGTAGATATCGATATCATCAAACCAGAAATACAGGATATCCTTACAGAGGAGGAAGTGGATTCCATGATGGAAAATTATGATCCGCGTCTTGATCTGTCACGTTACAAGTTCCCTCCGGTTTCAATACTGAAAGAGCATAAATCGCATAGTGCTTTTGATAATAATGAGGTATTTGAAAATAAGGAAAACATTATCAAGACTCTGGGTGATTATAAGATCAGCATAAAACATATCTCTGCAACAGTGGGACCAACGGTTACCCTGTATGAGATCATTCCTGAAAGAGGTGTTAAACTTGCGCGCATAAAATCTCTTGAGGATGATATTGCTCTTAACCTCTCTGCCATGGGTATCAGGATCATTGCTCCAATTCCCGGCAGGGGGACAGTCGGCATAGAGGTGCCGAATAAGAAGCCGGAGATTGTATCAATGCGATCACTGATTGCATCGAAGGCATTCCAGGAAACTAAATTCGATATTGCACTTGCCCTTGGCCGTACAATTACTAATGATCCCTATATTGTTGATCTTACAAAAATGCCGCATCTTCTTGTTGCAGGTGCAACAGGACAGGGAAAATCAGTAGGGCTGAATGCTATAATAACCTCGATTCTTTATAAAAAACATCCGGCAGAACTGAAATTTGTTCTGATAGACCCGAAAAGGGTTGAATTACCATTATATACAAAGATAGAACGTCATTTTCTTGCCAAGCTTCCGGGAGAAGAAGATGCAATAATCACTGATACACAGAAAGTTGTCAATACTCTATACTCATTGTGCATCGAAATGGATAACCGGCTTGAGCTGCTAAAGGGAGCTCAGGCACGGAACATCAAAGAATATAATGAAAAATTCATATCACGCAGACTGAACCCGGAAAAGGGGCACAGGTTTCTACCATATATTGTGCTTATAATAGATGAGTTTGCCGATCTTATAATGACTGCTGGAAGAGAAATAGAAGGTCCGATCGGCAGACTTGCACAGGTTGCCAGGGCAATCGGGATTCACCTTATCATTTCAACCCAGAGACCAACCACAAATATCATAACAGGCTTTATTAAAGCCAACTTCCCCACAAGAGTTGCCTTCCGTGTGTTCTCATCCATTGATTCGCGTACGATACTTGATGTTACCGGCGCTGACCGTCTGGTGGGTAACGGAGATATGTTGATATCGTCAGGGGCAGAGCCTGTAAGAGTGCAGTGTGCCTTTATAGATACACCTGAAATTGAAGAACTTACGGAATTCATCGGATCACAACAGGGTTATCCCGATGCAATGCATTTACCGGAATATATCGACGATAGTGAATCAGGATTGCTGGAGGTAGATCTCAAAAAGAGAGATACTATGTTCGAGGATGCAGCACACCTGGTTGTCCAGCACCAGCAGGGATCAACATCACTTATCCAGAGAAAACTTGCCATTGGATATAACAGGGCAGGCAGGATAATTGACCAGCTTGAAGCTGCCGGGATTGTAGGACCTTTTGAAGGAAGCAAAGCCAGGGATGTACTCTGCACCGATCTTTTTGCATTGGAACAGATTTTGAAAGATCTGGAGTATAAGTGAAACATATGAGGATCATCATACTAATATTTACAATCCGGCTTATAGCACTGACAGTGTCGGGACAGAATGATCCCCAGGCAGTTAAGATCCTTGACAGATTTTCTGCAACAGCTACAGGTGCTCCTTCTGTCTCCATGAAATTTCTGCTGGTAACCACTGACCAGGTTGAGAATACGAAAGACACCCTCGAAGGATCTGTCATTCTCAGCAAAAACAGTTATAAACTTGATCTCCCCGACAATATCATCTGGTACAATGGTGAAACCTCATGGAGCTATCTTCCGGCTGAGAAGGAGGTCACAATAACAAGCCCTGATAAGAAAGATGATTCATTTCAGACCCGTCCCTCATCCATCTTTACAATGTATAAGAAAGGATATAAATGCAGACTCATTGAAGAAAATGCTGATCGCTATGTTATCGATCTGTACCCCGAGGATCTGAAGAATGAGCTTATAAGGGTGAGATTATCGATAGCAAAACCGTCAATGAATCTGAAAAGTTTTGAGTACAAAAGAAGAGACGGAATAACAATTGATCTGATTGTCAGAGAATACAACCTTAAAGTGAATCCCGAACCAGGTTCCTTTGTCTTTTCACCTGTATTGCATAAAGGTGTCGAAGTTATTGATATGCGCTAATCTCTCTGCGGGTAGGCAACCCTGACATGGTATATATTTGAGAGTCTTTTCCTGAAGATTTCCTTAATATCAGAGATATTTTTAAATGTCAATGGTATATTTGAAAACTGGCCATCCTGTTCCTGGAGAACAATGATCCTTTCGACCATCTCAGTGATATTCTCTTCGGAATAATCGCCCAGGCTGCGTGATGATGCTTCAACAGCATCAGCCATCATTACTACTGCAGTTTCTTTTGAAAATGGTTTTGGCCCGGGATAGGTAAAATCCTTTCTCATTTCTGTTTTACCGGGATTCATATCGAGATACTTCTTGTAAAAGAAATAGGCCACTGTTGTTCCGTGATGAGTGCGGATAAAATCTATTATCTGTGTAGGAATCTTGTAGTTCTTCGCCAGTATCACTCCGTTCTTGACATGATTGATAATCACCCGGGCGCTGAGCCGTGGATCAAGCTTATCATGAGGGCTGATATCATCTTTCTGGTTTTCAATATAATATTTAGGGTTAGCTATTTTGCCTATATCATGATAGAGAGCCCCGGCTTTTACCAGCAGGAGGTTTGCCCCGATAACTCTTGCGGCCTCTTCAGCAAGGTTGGCGACTTGCAGCGAATGCTGGAAGGAACCGGGAGCCTCTTCAGCCAGTTTCCTTAACAAAGGCTGGTTAGTATCAGCCAGTTCAAGTAATGTGGTGTCAGATAGAAAAAGGAATCTCTTCTCAAAGATCAGGATCAGAGGGTAACATAGTAATATCATAGCTCCATTCTCAGCAAACCGGATATAATCAGAAAGAATAATTTCTTCTATGCTGCCACCATTCATAAGTAAGATACCCAGATGGAAGCACGAATAACTTATAATTACCATTAATGCTGTAAAAAGAAGCTGCAGACGCCTGTAAATATTTGTCATTGTGAATATTGCCACCATACCTGATATGAAGTTCATCAGAACAAACTCAAAAGGCTCTTCAATCATGAAAGCGACAAGCAAGATTGTAATGAGCAGGATGAACAAAGCAAGTCGTGCATCATAGAATGTCTTTATCATTATCGGTATAATAGCAAAAGGAACCAGTAAAATAAAATCTGTTCCGAGCTTATCTGAGACCATCCTGGTTACAAAGAGAAAAAGAATAATGGTAATTAAAATAAAAAATATCTTCCTCTGAATCGTAAGCACTTCACTGCGGAACTGAAGAAGGAAGAAATAAAGTACAACGTAACATAACGTGACAACTGATATTGCTCCTATGAGTTCCAGCCTGCTTACTTCCTCTCCGTGAAGAAGTATTGCAGTAACAACAGCTATGCTGACGAGAAAGTAAAAATAGGTAAAGGCACTACCCTTCTTTACCTTTGGAATTTTCAGGATATCTGATGCAGATGGGGACATTTAACAATATTGTTTCGTCGACAAAAATAGGGATATTTTCCAAAATTGTTTAAAAAAATATTAAATCAGTGATAACCGTGAAGGGCCAATTTTAAGAGAATCCTGTATTCCGAAATAATATAATGATTCAGATAATTACTAATTTTACAGGAAATTAACAATGATGGAGACTTTTATATGTGAGAATGTTTTTGTCCCGCTGCGATCGGGGCCTTCACACAGAGCCGAGATGTTAAGCCAGGTGCTTTTTGGCGAGAAATACAATATCCTTGACAAAACCGGTCACTGGCTAAAGATAGAGACTCAGTTCGATAATTACCAGGGGTGGATAGATTCAACCCACCTTCAGCATATAAAGGATAATGATAAGGATAAATCACCAGGTCATGTTCTTAACCGCTCACTTCTTTGCTTCAAAAACGACATTACAAAACTGGTACTTGAAGCTGGATGTGAGATTTATAATCCTGATTTTGATAACAGGAAATTCACTATAGGCAACAATATATATACTACTGATAACAAATTCAATAACAGCTATTTAACTACCACTGATTCATACGCCGACCTCGCAATGAAATTTATTAATAGTCCGTATATCTGGGGAGGACGCATTCCCTCGGGTATTGACTGTTCAGGATTCACTCAGCTTGTTTACAAGGTCAGGGGAATAGCAATACCACGTAACAGCTGGCAGCAGGCAGAGGCGGGAACTGATGTCAGTTTTATTGATGAGGCTATGCCCGGTGATCTTGTCTTCTTCGATAATGAGAGGGGCTGGATATCACATGTAGGAATGATAATTTCACGGGGTCTTGTCATACATGCATCGGGAAGAGTAAGGATCGATACTATAGACCACCAGGGTATTTATAAGCAGGAGACAGGAGAATATTCACATCATTTGAGGACTATCAGGAGAGTTGTCTGATTGTCTGATTGTCTGATCAACAATCTGCATTATTGCCTCCTCTTCCATTACAGCCTTTGATTCTATATTACAGCATTTTACTAATATCTCCTTAACGAACTCTTTATCATCGAGGCTGCCAACATTTGTTTTAACATTGAGGAAGGCACCTTTTATACATGACCGCAGTGCCAGTGCTCCTACTGCAGCATCTGTAACAGAAGAGGGATTTCCCTCTTCTACCATCTCCCTTATAAGGGGAAACCCCGAGTATGCTGTTTCCATTACTTTGAATGGTACCATAACAGCATTCCTGACGGCCTCCTGAACAGTATTATTCCTTGTCTGGATCTCTTCATTCGTCTTTTTTGGTAACCTGTAAGCATTAATAATACTATTAAAAGCCTCTGTATCTTCATCCACCAGGTCGAGAAGCCTGTTCTGTATATCTTTCCCTCTTGCTGCAATGTCAGAAAACTCTTTCCACCTGTCGTCCCAGCCTCTCTTATGGCTCGACAGGTTGGCGACCATTGTTCCCAGGGCAACACCAAGAGCCCCCATATATGCTGATATTGAACCCCCTCCGGGAGCCATAGATTCAGATGCCGTTTCATTCATGAAAGCCCTGAGATCCATGTCTACAAGTTTTTTAATACCCCTTTCTTTCATAACAAATTCTATTATTTTTTCTTCAGGATTGAAATGATGGATATCATTCAATCCCATAGATTTGACAGCTATTTTTATCAGTTCTTCATCTGATACTCCCACTGATCTTTGTTGTTTTTCGAGAAAGTATCTTCCTGCGTCCAGCATGGCTTTAAGTGGTATCAGTCCAACCAGTTCAGAGCCTGTAACTCTTACACCGCGTGCTTCAGCTTTCCGGCATACCTCGTTAAATGCAATATGAACCGGTGTGACTGAGATATTTGTAAGGTTCATCGATATCTGGGCTATCCCATACTCCTCTATATACCAGCCTATTGCTTTTACATTTTTAAGTGTACCTGGTACATTTATTCTTTTTCCCTTCTCATCTTCAGCCATTCGTCCTTTTTCCCTGACATCGAATGCAATTGCATTTGCTCTTCGTACTGAGGTAGTATTAAGGTTTACATTGAATGCTACCAGGAAATCCCTGGCACCTACGGCTGTGGCTCCTGACCGGGCATTGAATCGAGCCGGTCCGAAATCGGGTTTCCATGCCGGATCTGCCAGTTTTTTCTTTAATCCTTCATATTCCCCTTCCCTGCAGTTTGCAAGGTTTTTCCTTTCTTCGCTGAGAGCAGCATTCTCGTAACAATAAACCGGTATATTTAGCTCTCGTCCTATTCTTTCCGCCACTTTCCTTGCATACTTGACTGTCTCTTCCATGGTGATACCTGAAACCGGAATAAAAGGGCAGACATCCGTGGCTCCCATCCTGGGATGTTCGCCATGATGCTTTGACATATCAATTAATTCCGATGCTTTCTTAACAGCTATGAAAGCTGCTTTGGAGACTGTTTCAGGATCTCCGACAAAGGTAACTACTGTTCTGTTTGTATCTTTGCCGGGGTCAACATCAAGCAGTTTTACTCCTTCGACAGATTCAATGACTGCCGTTATCTGTTTTATCACCGACAAGTCTCTTCCCTCGCTGAAATTAGGGACACATTCTATGATCTTCTTCTGCATAACTCCTTTTACTCCCCTGCCCCCCTAAAGTTAATGCCAAATGGCACAAATATTTGCGGGCTATATTATATTCCCTTTTAAAATCACTGTTTCAATAAGGTTGCTGCCAAATGCGTATGGCAGGAACTCATATGATGGTATCTCTTTGGTAATAAATACGCTGGCTGTCTTTCCTCTGGCAATCGATCCATGTGTTCCAGAGATACCCATCGCACAGGCTGAATTAATTGTAACAGCGTTGAGAGCCTCTTCAGGTAGCATTTTCAGTTTTATGCATGCCAGCGACATAACCAGTTTCATGTTCCCCGAAGGCGATGATCCCGGGTTATAGTCAGAAGCCAGTGCAACAGGAAGATCGGCCTCAATCATTTTTCGTGCCGGAGGATCGGGCAGCCCAAGAAAAAATGCTGATCCCGGGAGAAGAGTTGGTATTGTCTCTGTTCCTTTGAGGGTTTCAATTTCAGCATCTCCTGATCGTTCAAGGTGGTCAACAGAAAGAGCATCGTATTTAACTCCTGTCTGGACACCTCCCGAGAAATCAAGTTCATTGGCATGGATCTTTGCCGGCAGACCATATTTAATGCCTGCCATAAGTATCCTTTCAGTCTCCTCCACGGTGAAAAAACCGCGGTCGCAAAATACATCTATATAATCAGCCAGCTCCTCAGAGGACACAAGCGGTATCATCTCATTGATTACAATATCTATATACTTCTCCCTGCTGTTATTGAATTCCTCCGGTATTGCATGAGCTCCGAGAAATGTTGCTTTTACTTCAACCGGAGAGGTCTCTTTTATTTTTTTTATCACCCTCAGCATTTTCAGTTCATTGCTGAGAGTAAGTCCATATCCGCTCTTTATCTCAACAGCACCTGTACCCAGGCTTATTATTTCATTTACCCGTATCATGGACTGAGCATACAAATCATCTTCAGAAGTCTCATGAAGCTTTTTGGCAGAGTTAAGAATCCCCCCTCCCCTCTTTGCGATCTCCTCATAGGATAATCCGCTGATCTTATCAGTAAAATCTCTTTCGCGGCTTCCTGCATAAACAAGATGGGTGTGAGAATCGCAGAAAGAAGGAAAGACAAATCTTCCTGAAGCATCAATCACCTTAGTTGTATCATTCCCCGGCTCACTGTATTCCCCGCGTATATCTTTCATCTTTCCGAAATCAGATATTCTGTCACCTTCCATATAAAGGTATGCGTCCGATATAGTGTTGATCTCCGACATATTCTTGCCGCAAATCCTTAGTCTAGGTTCCTCCTCAACCTGCATCAGTTCTTTTATATTTCTTATCAGCAGACCCATATAGGTATTTAGTCGTAAAATTAATAGCCGAAGGTAGCAAATATTAAAAAATCAGTTCAATATTTCCGTTTTTCTTTATCTTTAGTGCTGCCAACCAAACCTATAATAACCTATAAAACCCATATCCCACCATGGTACGACAAATAAAAATGAAAATATTTCTCAGCATGTGGTTTCTCCCGATAAATCGGGATGACCTTTAAAAACAAAATTATTTACTCATGAAAAAGACTCTTTCATTTCTTCTGATTACTATTATTGCACTTCAGGTTTTCGGACAGGAAGAGCAAAAAGAAGTAAAGGAAAAGAAGGTTAAGACCGGATGGAAGTTCGGTGGTGCTCTTCCTGCAGTTACATATGATTCCAATCTTGGATTTCAGTACGGGGCTCTTGTAGAGTTTTTCAATTATGGCAACCCCAGTGTATATCCTGATTATCTTGACCATACATATACTGAAGTATCGCGCTTCACAAAAGGAAGCGGTATTTACAGATTTATGTATGAATCCAACCATCTCATCCCGGGGATTCACATGGCAAGTGATCTCAGCTATCTCCCCGATCAGGCGAGTCATTTTTACGGATTTAACGGCTATGAATCTGTTTTCAATATAGACTGGATGGATGATGACGCTGCTGATTACAAGAGCAGCATGTTTTATCGTTTTCGAAGAAACCAGTTCAGGTTCAAGAATGATTTCCAGGGGAAACTGGCCGGAGATTATATAAAGTGGAGTGCAGGATTTGCTTTTCAACATTTCAGCAACAGTTCGGTCGATATTGACAAGCTTAATAAAGGGAAAGATGTATTGCTGCCTTCAGTTGATTCCGTACCTGGTATCTTTGAGCGTTATCAGCATCTGGGACTGATCTCTGCCAACGAAGCCGACGGCGGATGGGTCAATACGATCAAAGCAGGAGTGGAATGGGATAATCGCGATAACCGGCCCAATCCCATGAAAGGAATCTGGACAGAGCTGGGTATTGAAGTTGCTCCTTCATTTATGGGGAACGACTGGGGATTTTCTAAATTTTATATAATACATCGTCAATATTTTACTTTGATCGAGAACGATCTTTCGTTTGTTTACCGCCTGAATTATCAAACCACGCTCACAGGAGATGTTCCGTTCTTCTACCAGTCACAGGCAATAACATCAATGCTTACCGGCGCAACTAACGAAGGTCTGGGCGGTTCAAGCACAATGAGAGGCGTTGTGAAAAACAGGGTGATAGGTGATGCTTATATCCTCGGAAATTTCGAGCTTCGCTGGAAGCCTGTCTACTTCATACTTTTTAACCAGGATATCTATATAGGACTCGATCTGTTCTATGATATCGGAATGATCACCAATGCAATTGATCTTCCCGGGGATATTGAGACTACATTTAACAGTTACTATCCAACTGATAATTTCACGGATTACTTCAAGCCGGGCGAGGAGAAATTACATCAATGTGTCGGTTTAAGCATTATGCCGGTAATGAACCAGAATTTCGTCATTGCAATTGATATCGGAAAAGCACTGGATAAACAGGATGGGAACATTGGGTTTTCCATGGGACTGAATTATCTGTTTTAGACCTCATATTCCCCTCATAAAATAGGCCAGCGCAACGCCAAGATAATTGCCTGCCACATAACCTATTATACCAACAGTAATTCCTGTTATAATTACATCCTTGTTTTTCAGGGAGGCAGCAACCACGGGCACAAAAGGCGGGGAAAAAACGAAAGCTGTAGTGGTGATCAGGTAATTATCTGCATCGATCCTGAATATTACCGATAATATAAGATGTAACAACAATGAGCCAAAATAGCACCATGTTACAAATCCCAGCAGTCCAAGCATTCCCAGGCTGAAGATGGCTCCGAGATCAGCCATGGAAGCAACTAACAGAGAAAATATAAGGACAAAATACATACCCAGTTGGAATGTCTTTTCAATCCTGTTGACCCATGTGAACAATGATGCAATGATTGAAAGTGTCGTTATTGTAAGAATTACTACAGGATCCTTAATAGCACCAAACAGAAGAATACTTATGCCGACTGAAACGCCCAGAATAATTATTGCCAGGCCTAAACCCTTGAGAAGTCTTGGCAGAACCTCTTTTTTAAACATTCCTGAATAATTTTCAAAGCTCTCAGCTTCCATTATGCTTTCATCTGTGACATTGCTGTCGGCGACCTTTTTAAAAGGTCGGAGAAATGCCCTGAATACACGGGGGCCTGCTGTTATAAAGAAGATAATTGTGGCTGCACCCACCAGCATGTCGTATGTATTTGCCATGACAAAAGAAGT
>CAZHRV010000239.1:0-11552 GCA_964535035.1 uncultured Rikenellaceae bacterium | reverse complement strand
GGATGCCCTGTCTGCAAGACCATTCCATGCAACAATGTTATGCCACATCGTCTCTTCAATTTTCTCCCCGTCACTATTTTTATAAGCATCATTTGTTGCAAGAGTGAATTTTGCAACCTTCTTTCCGCTGTCAAGCGTCTTAATTTCCGGATCCTGACCTAGATTCCCGATGAGTTGTACTCTGTTTCTTAATGCATTCATGACTGATAGTTTTAATTAACAAATATTAATGTCATATCAAACTTAAATCCTTCTGTAAAAAGGTGTCGGTTGATAAACATTTACATCCGGTTCATAATCTTTTATAGTCGTTTGTAGTCGTTTGAAAACGTTTTTTTGTATATTTATCAAAACTTTAGTGCTGTGGAAAGAAAATGTCTCGATTGCGGCGACACTATTCGTGGTCGTACCGATAAGAAGTTCTGTTCTGACCAGTGCAGAAATAATTACAACAATCGTCTGAACCGTAATTCAAACAATTTTATCAGAAATGTTCATGGCTTATTGCGTAAGAACAGAAGGATACTTGCCGACCTTTATACAGAGGGAAGAACAAGGGTCCATAAGGATGCTCTCTTTGCCCTTGGATATAATTTCAACTTCTTTACACATTTCATTGAAACCTCAAAGGGCGAAAATTACCAGTACTGTTTTGAGTATGGTTACAGGGAAACCGATAATGACTTTATCGAATTACGATATAATAGTCAATACCTTGAATATCAGTAATATAAAATGAAAGATTGTTCTGTTTTCAGGAGAGTTAAGTTTTGAAAGTAGGCTTTAAGCACATCCAGTGAGATAGCTTTCAATCCTTTTTCAATATAATCCTCCTGTCCGATGCAAGGTTGAAAGGCCGTAACAGCAAATAGCAGTAACAGGAATATCAACTTTTTCATTTCCGCAGACTGTTAAATTCAATTTTTTATCACCCTGAAGTAATTAATAAAATGCATCAGACTGCAACTTTTAAGCTATTTCCGGCGTTATATATTCATAAATTATTATCATTAATTTACATTTATCTTACTTATTGAAACTTAAAACTTAAATTATGAAAAAGCTACTGGTGTTTATATTTGCAGTCCTTCTTGCTTTACCAACTCTGGCCCAGGTCGATTTTGGATTGAAAGCAGGATTAAGCAGTACCTCAATAACTATGGATGACATTAAGACAGTCTCTTCCGGGGCTCATGATTATACTATTGAGGAGATTGAAGGAATGAATTACGGATTTCATGGCGGGCTGTTTGTAAGACTTAAGATTACGAAACTCTTTATTCAGCCTGAATTGCTTTTCTCAACACGAACAAATGAATATAAGATCACGGATATGCAGACAACTAATGTGAATGATGTGAAACAGAAATTCAGCAAGATCGATATTCCGGTAATGGTAGGAGTAAAACTGGGTCCTGCGCGGATCAATGCAGGTCCTGTGGGCTCATTTCTTATAAACACACCCGAAGAGCTGATAGATAATCCTGATATTGAAGCTATATATGGCAGGATGTCGTTTGGATACCAGGCAGGTGTCGGAGTTGATATTATCAATAAGCTGACTGTTGATCTGAGATATGAGGGAAGCCTGAAGAAATATCAGACCCAGATCGAAAATGCTGCCGGCATATCCGTTAATCTGGATGACAGACCAAACGCTATTCTGTTGAGTCTTGGATTGATGTTCTGATATACGACCTGATCGTTAATAGAGGTCATGCCGAGGCATGACCTTTTTATTTCGATAAAAACATCTTGGCAGCGACAAGCAACAGGAGTACTCCGAAGATCTTCTTTAAGACATTCTGAGGTATATTAAGGGCATACTTTGAACCGAAATACGAACCAATAATGAACGCTGCTGCAAGGATAAGTGCGAACTTGAGGTTTACCTGTCCTGCCTTCCAGTAATTCCAGGTTGCAATAATGCCAATAGGCGGAAGCATAACCGCAAGACTGGTCCCCTGTGCCATATGCTGACTGAGACCCATTATAAATACTAGAGCCGGAACCATGATTATTGCACCTCCTATACCAAACATCCCGGCTACTACTCCTGTTATGATTCCTATTACCAGGAGAAGAATTAACATTGAAACAGACATATCGTTTTTCATTTTAATGAATATTTCAGATTGAATTATGTAAAAATAGGAATTATTTGTAATGTATTATTTATTATAGGCGATAGTCGATTTACCTTTTGGGATTTAGGGAGGAATACACTACTTGTTTAAGTTTATTTTGTTTTTGACAGCAAATCCATAAATTTGACACTCTTTAAATCAAGATGAGAAGAAGGAAATATATAATAATTATATCAATTGCCGGATTAGTTTTAATATTCTGTATATTATTGATATACAATGCAATATTTGGATTAAACATTAAACCCCTTAACCAGGATACCACCCTGTATATTCCTGACGGTTCAACCTATAGCCAGGCTATTGATACATTAAGTGCCAATCTTGACATTAAGAACATAAAGCTGTTTGAATGGATTGCTGATAAGAAGAATTATCCTGTTCTTGTTAAACCCGGACGTTATGTCATTGACAGAGAAATGAGCAATAATGGACTGATCAACCTTTTACGCTCAGGAAGGCAGACACCTGTAAGGATTACTTTCAATAATATAAGGTATCTCGCTGACCTTGCAGGAAGGATTGGTGGTCAGATTGAAGCCGATTCTGCATCTATCATGGATTTTCTTTCCGATCCTTTAAACTACAGTGATGATGGATTTACGAGGGAGAATGTAATTTCAGTTTTTATTCCGAATACATATGAGTTTTTCTGGGATACTAATGCCGAAGAACTCTATGACAGGATGTTTAAAGAGTATATCAGGTTCTGGAATGAGGAACGTATTGCAAAGGCTCAGGCAATAAAGCTGACGCAGATTGAAGTTGCCATTCTTGCCTCGATTATCGATGACGAGGTGGCAAAAGCTGATGAGAAACCCAGAATAGCCGGTGTTTATATGAACAGGATTAAAAGAGGAATTCCGCTTCAGGCTTGTCCGACAATAAAGTTTGCACTGAATGATTTCACGATTACCAGGGTATTGAAACAACATCTTACGATTAACTCTCCCTATAATACATATTTGAACAGGGGTTTTCCTCCCGGGCCAATCGGCTGCCCGACCATTGAAGGTATTGATGCGGTTCTCAATGCAGAAAAACATGATTACCTTTATTTTGCAGCGAAAGCTGACTTTTCAGGATATCATAATTTCTCGAGGACACTGGCACAACATAACCGGTATGCTGCCGAGTATCAGAGGGAACTGAATAAGAGAAGGATTTACAGATAAACAATCCGCAATCCTAAACCATACCGACTACCTCAACTTCCCTCTCCAGTATCACTCCGTATTTTTCTTTGACTGATTCCCTGATCTTTTCTGAAAGGTCATATATTTTTTTCCCCGTTGCTTTTCCATAATTTACCACGACAAGTGCCTGTTTTTCATGCACTCCGGCATCTCCGATCCTCAAACCCTTCCATCCACATTGTTCAATAAGCCAGCCTGCCGCTAGTTTAATGCCTCCTGAAGGATCAGTATATGAAGGAATAGCAGGGTATTTCTTTTTAAGTTTTTGAGCTTCTTCTACGCTGATCACCGGATTTTTAAAAAAGCTCCCCGCATTACCAATCTGCGAAGGATCAGGCAGTTTGCTTCTCCTGATATTGATAACAGCATGTCTAACAGTCTTTAGCGATAATGACCCTGTTTTTTCTGCCTCCTCTCTTAAGGAACCATAACCAATGTTAAAGAGCGGATTGGTTGCCAGCCTGTAAAAAACTCTGGTAATAAGATACTTGCCTTTCAGATCATTTTTAAAAATGCTGTCGCGGTATCCGAACCTGCACTCTTCATTGGTGAATTCTCTGAGCATTCCATCAGCAAGGGATACTGCCCTTACTTTATGAATTGTATCTCTGACTTCCACACCATAGGCCCCGATGTTCTGTACAGGTGTAGCTCCAACTGTTCCGGGGATGAGAGAAAGGTTTTCAATACCTCCATAACCCTTATTGACACACCATTCAACAAATTTATCCCAGTTCAGACCAGCCCCTGCAGATATTAATACAGATTTTTCATCCTGTTCCTCGATTATTATGTTTTCTATTGCAGGAAAGACAATAGTTCCTTTGAAGTCGCCGGTAAATAAAATGTTGCTACCCTCGCCGATAATAAACTTTGGCCCCGGGCATGATCTACGGTTACTGAAGAAAATGCAGGCTTCTTTCTCACTCTTCAGGATAACCAGGCAATCGGTCTTGTAATCGAGACCGAAAGTATTATATTTCTTCAGAGATATATTATAAGAGATCATGTAAATAGTTTTTAGGCACAAATATAAACAACTTGCAGACATTCGGTTTCCCTGGTTTTTTATTTACCTGTTAACAGAACCGGGAATGAATGTGATATAGTTATTCAATCACGTAATCATCTTCTCTCTTTCACCCCCTCTCGCCCTCACTTTTATAAAGATTCATTCTATTTTATTACTTTTATCTCATGCCAGAATCAAGTCATAGAACCCGGGTCGTCTTCTGCGTAACAAACTGCGTCTGCTTCGACCAGCGGGTGCTGAAAATGGCTGACACAGTAAGTACTCTTAATAGCGAGATCACAATTGTTGGAAGGAAGCTGGATAAGTGCTGTGATATAGAATCAGTTCCTTTTACGACAAGGAGATTCAGAATGCTTTTTAAACACGGATTTTTATTCTATAAATTCTATAATATTCGTCTCTTCTTTTACCTGCTCTTACATAAATTTGATCTTATTGTTTCAAACGACCTCGATACACTGTTTGCGGGCTTTCTGGCCTCAATAATTAAAAGAGTAACGCTTATTTATGATTCACATGAGTATTTTACAGGACTGCCGGAATTAAATCACCGACCTTTTGTAAGATGGGTGTGGAAATCAATAGAGAAAATGATTTTCCCGCATCTGAAATATATAATGACTGTAAGTGATTCAATAGCAGCGCAATATGAAAAGGAATATGGTATAAGACCACTGGTGATAAGAAATTGCTCAAGATTATCATCTGATATTAAGACTTTTACACGGGACGAACTTGAAATGAGCAGCGACTGCCTGCTGCTGATTTTCCAGGGCAGCGGTATCAATATCGATAAGGGAGGGGAGGAACTGATCGAAGCCATAAAAATGACTGAAAATGTATCATTGCTTATCATTGGTTCGGGAGATGTCATTTCTGTTCTGAAACAGAGAGTTGAAAAATTGAATCTTGCAGACAGAATAAGATTTATTCAGAAGGTTAAATGGGAAGAGCTCATGAGATTTACAAGATCCGCTGATGCGGGATTGAGCCTTGAAAAGGATACAAACCTCAATTACCGATTCAGCCTGCCGAATAAACTGTTCGATTATATTTCCGCGGGGATACCGGTTATAACCGGTTGTCTCCCGGACATAAGAAAAATAATTGAGGACAACGGATGCGGTATTATAATTCCTGAAATTACACCTGAAGAGATCGTAAAGGCAATAATAAAACTCAGGGATGACAGGATCCTTTTGAGCAAATTGAAGCAGAATTCTGTAATTGCATCAGAATCCCTGAACTGGGATAATGAAAGCAAAAAGGTGATTGATTTTTATAAGAAGATTTTAACAGAATAATTCCTTTGTGTTACTTAGAGTGTACTTAGTGTCACTTTGAGGTTAAAAAGAAAACCACTAAGGACACAAAGAGTGATCACAAAGGACACCCAAGAGTAAATAGAATAAATATGGAATTTATCAAGAAGAACAAACTCTTAATACTTTTTACAATTACCGGACTCTTATTTGGATTTCTCTATTGGAAATTTGTGGGCTGTCTTTCCGGCTCCTGCCCGATAAGATCTGTATGGTACTGGAGCAGCCTCTTTGGAGGCCTTATCGGATATCTTCTTGGAAGTATTGCCAATGATCTGATTATCAAATTCCGGAAGAAGAAAGATCCAGATAAACCATGACCGCGGCTCTTCGCGCCACCCCTAAAGGGAGTTTAGTACTGTAACCTGTAGCAGAATTTTAATTATTTATAGAGAATTAGCCCCCCTTCAAGGGGGATGGGGGGTCATAGCTTCATCCCCACTATCAACACATCATCTGTCTGAGGATTATTCCCTTTCCATTTTTGAAATTCCGATTCGAGTCTTTTCTTCTGTTCCTTCAATGGCAGTTTATGGATATCAAGAAGTAGTTCCTTTAATGCAGTTGACTTGAATTTTTTTGTATTAGGTCCGCCAAACTGATCATTGTAACCATCAGAAAACATGTAGATTATATCGCCTGAGAGGTAGGGTATATCCTGGCTGGAAAAGCTCTTGTCCCCCAGTTCATATATACCTATAGGCATACGGTCAGCATAGTATTCGATCAGTTCATCATTTCGCAACAGGTAGAGGTTGTTATATGCTCCTGAATACTGAATAGTCTCTTTGGTCCTGTCTATAACACACAGGGCAATATCCATTCCGTCTTTTGCCTCCTCCTTTTCACCTTTCTGATGAAGGGCACGCTGGACCTCTTTACGAAGCTCATCAAGAATATGTCCTGACTCGGTTATTTTCCGGTTATTTACTATTTCTTCAAGGAAAGATATTCCAAGCATGCTCATTAATGAGCCAGGGACACCATGACCGGTACAGTCGCCTGCAACAAGTATCAGTTTATTTTTCATCCTCGAGAACCAGTAGAAATCACCGCTGACAATATCTCTCGGAAGGTAAAGAAAGAAGCTGTTACTTAATAATCCGCGTATTTCCCGTGGATTCGGGAGGATAGCCTTTTGTATCCTGCTGGCATAGTTAATGCTTGCTGTTATCTCCCGGTGATTTTCTTCAATGATATCATAGGCATTCTTAAGTTCTACATGTTTAAGCCTGTAAATCTCCTTCTCCTGTTCTGACCTCTCAATTGCATGGGCGACCTCAATATTGCTGATTTTATTTTGAATCTCAGTGCTCTGGAATGACTCTTTCGCCTCGATATAATGCTTATAGCTTTTAAGTGCTTTATCGGGTTTTCCAGACAGTTCGTAATGAGAAGCCAGTGCTGAATAAGCCTCTGCTATTAGTGCCAGCGATTTAAGTTCGCCTGCCATTTTGAGTGCTTTTTCCAGTTTTTCCTCGGCATATATCGTGTCACCTGTTAGGCTGTAAATACGTCCTGTTCCCATCATGGACTGGAGTGCACACCGTTTATCGGAACCGGTCATTCCTATCTTATAATACCTGAGTGACTCAGTAAAATTCTCCATCTCCTCATAGGTACTTGCAATGCCAAGAAGCGTCCATGGAATGGCCCCTGTCTGGCCCTCTTTCTCTCTTATTTCAAGGCTGCGAAAATAATATTCCAGTGACTCATTATATTTCTTCATCTGCCTCAGGACCATCCCGATCCTGTTAAGAGAGGATGCGACAGCGAGTATGTCTCCCATTTCTTCTCTTATCTTCAGTCCCTTTTCAAAATATTCCAGGGATTTAGGGAAATTACATAATCGTGAGTAGATAAGTCCAAGCTGGCTGCAGGATTCACCTTCCGATTCACTATCATTTATTTCGCGGGAGATCTTATAAGCTTCAAGCCAAAGATTCAATGCCTTTTCATAATCTCCGAAACTCTCAAATATATTGCCTTTAAGCAGAAGGACTCTTATATAGCCTTTTTCCTTCTGATTGGCTTCGAACCAACGAAAGGCCTCTGACAGATGTTTTAAGGCTATATCGTTCTTTGACTGGTAGAAATTTGCGGCAGCTATGTTGAGGTAAGCATAGGCAATTCCCTTTTGATACGCTGCCCTTTCTGCTTTCTTAAGGTTCTTCAGAGCATCTTCAGCTACCCTGGCAGAATCGCCAAACCTCGACTGCCAGAGCAGCTCATTGCTTGTATCGATAGGATTTAGTTTTATACTCATCCTTATTACTTAGAAGTAAATTTAATAAGAATATGTGTAATTTCAAAAGATATTGAATATCACATATTTAGGATTTTCTTGGTGCTTCTTTGTGTCTTAGTGCCCTGGTGACTAATATTTTTGCTACAAAGACACCAGGGCACCAAGTTACACCAAGGAGATATAGTTTGAATTCTATTATGCTTCAATAAAAATTGCGAATTGTTTGAAATTGGGTTAACTTTATTATTCTGAAAACTTAACAAATATGTTAGATAAAAATAATACAAGTAGTAATAGAGCTATCAGGAGATTGAAGATTTACCTCTGGATATTACTTCCCATTTTACTTTTCCTGACAATCTTATTTGCTGAAATCGAGAATATGTTATGGGCATTCATTATATCCTTAGTTGTAGCATTTGTGGATACCAGCTTGATCTATTTCTTTTCAAAAAGATTTTATAACTGGCCTATGATATTTTTATTTGTTTTTGCAGTCGGTATACTCTTTAAAAGAAATCATTGGCCTTTGGGTGGTGCTATTTTAACTGCAAGTACATATTTTATAGTTATTATTTCGATTGTTAACACAATAAGATTTCAGTCCAGATTTTCACATAACCAGTTTCTAAGATGGTTCGGGTCATTGTCATGTTTTGTAGCGGCACTTTTCCTTTCAGGATTTCTATTCAGAATTCAGCACTGGCCTCGTGAAATAGGAGATTTCATGGGATATTCTGGCAGCCTGTTGTTTCTGATTTCGATACTTGCTTTGGTTTTTCTGTTGCCAAACTCTAATTACGTGAGTTGGTCTGGTTATGACCGGAAAATTTTCTATAGAGTGATTATACTGCCAATGGTATTCCTTTTTGTATTTATGTCAATTGTGTATGTATTTGAAGATGCATTCAGGATGATGTTGAACGTTGATTATTCATCAATACCGTGGCAAAGGGGTGGTGCTATAAAACTCTTTGATCTTGAGGGTATTCCGTCGATTATATTTTAATAATTATACATTTACTATCGATAATCTAAAATAGTATTGATATCAATATAGTAAGCTTTTATCAGATTGTTGGCTATTGAAAATACATATTTGTTATCAGGAGAAAAAAATGGTTTGATTCCTTCCATTTCCAGTAATACATGGTTAGCAGTAATGTTCGATGTGTTCTTTTCCAAAGTTAATTTGTTGTCTGCTAGGTAACTCCTGTTATTTGCCATGTTGAGAGTATACGCAAAATAATCTCCGTTCAATGAAAAATTCAGAAATTCAAATCCATTGAATACATAATAACTTAAACTGCTTATTTGTTTTTCGTTCGATCTGGGTGTTATTGCCGGATTATTATAATCAAGAGCAGTAAATGATTTTACAGTAACGCCATTTCTGATAAAATAAAAAGACGCAACTATCCCACTTTCCTGGTCATTAAAATATGCATCACAGTACTTTAAATTTTCTGGAAATCTCGGAATATCTATGTATTCATCATTGATTGAACGGACTTCTGTGATGCCATCAGCAGATGCAGACAATACACTCAATCCTCCTTTTGAAAATGTGGCACTCCAAACAGTATCCCTGTGATTTTTCAGAGTATTGTAATAGTCAAAACTGTTTTTAACATTATTATAGTACCATATATTTATAGTATTATCTGACGATGCTGTTGCAATGAAGTAATTATTATCCGAGATATCAACTGCATTTACACCCTTAGAGTGCTTTTCAAGTCTTTGAATTAAGTTTCCGTTTATGTCTAGTATTTCGACATCATAATCAGTTGAAAGAAGGACAATATTATTTTTGTCTGTGAATTGGAATATTTGTCTTGTATTCAGTTTATTAATATCAGCTTTTCTTTCAAACTGCAATAAGCCCCCTATACTGTGTATCTCCAGTATGCTATCAATGCTTACTGTGCCAATGAATTTATTATCGATTGATATTTTAATATCAAGAACATGCGGATTGTTAACTGTAAATTTACTTATAAGATCTCCCTTTGTGTTCCAGATCATTATCAGCGAGTCTCCATATCCATAAATAAGACTGTTATCCCTTGTACATGCAGCGAAATCAATTTTAATTGGGGCTGCATCAAAACTCAGTTTATGTTTTTTTGCTTCTTTTACCTGCAATGTGTCGCTGATATCTGATCCCAGGATACAGTTGAAAGCTTTAAGGAGAGCCTCTTTTGGCAGGACATCAGGAAAACTTTCCCATGCTGTAAATGCCAGGTTTAATCTTTCAAGAGGATCGACTACCTGGGTTATTGATTTCATAGCTAAATAATTGGCTTTTACCCTTATAATACGGCTATATGCAAAATATATAAGTATGCCAAATAATGCAGCAAATAATACTGCTGAGACAGCAGTAAGCCTCCTTACTGTTTTAATCCTGGCTTTTATATGCATTCTGCTTTTTGAAATAAATGCCTTTATATCGCTACTTAGGTTTAATAAGGAATCATTATTACCAATATATTTAAGGTCTTCATCTGAAAGAAGTACATTACGCTTTTTATAAGCTTGAAATGCTGCATCAATAAATTGTCCTAACTCAAGGAGCTCTTTCTCGGCTAAAGTGAATTTATCGTACACTTTTTCTGCCAATGCGTCATGCCTTAGCTCATACCTTTCGTTTTCATCCTTATCTCTTAATACCCTGAGATTTACAAATGACTGAATAAGGTCTTTGATTTTTTTAGGTGATATTTCTTTACCGAAAGAATGAATATTATCAATTGCTTCCTGTTCACTGGCAGGACGTTTTGTTCCTTTGCCTGAAACGAATGCTTTAAGGACACTCATAGCAGTATCAGGATCGTCCATTAGAGAGATCTGGTCATCAAGAAAACTGCCGAGGAGATCGGAGACGTTGCCCGTTTTTTCGAGAAGGGAGAGGGTGAAACTCAGAGTGAGGGTGAGAGTGGGAGTGGGAGATGACCCCCCTTTTGATTCCCCCCCAAGGGGGGGAAGAGACCCAACTGCTAAACGGAAGATTTTGTCGAGGAAGACCTGGAGGTAGGTTAGTTCAACATCTGTTTCGCCAGGACTTAGTTTTTCGAGGAGTGTTTCAGCAAAGCCTTCTTCAAGGGTGATATCGAATTTAGCACATGGTCCCTTGATGGCTGCCAGAGCGTTTATATGTGACATTTTTTCAACACGAACTCTGTTGAAGAAGATGGTAGATATATATTTTTCGAACTCTGTTATTCCGGCCATATATTCTTCACGCATGACGAAGATCATCCGGCACTGGAGTTCTGCTTCTGTTAATAATTTAACAATACTTATGAATGATTTTCTCTCTTCCCTGTCCCCGAAAATGAACAGCTCCTCGAACTGATCGAAGATGAAAAATACCGGCTTGTAATGATCAAGATATAAGGAGCGAACTCCTTTTTTGAAATCAGAAGGATTAGATAATTTACTTTGTTGTTTTGTAAGAGAAGCTATTCTTATAGCAGTAGCCATACTATTAATGATATTTTCACCACGTCTTACAACCAGTGGAAGCCAATCAGTCTCCTGGAACTTGTTTGCCAGTCCGCAATGTATCAGTGATGACTTGCCTGTGCCTGAGACTCCATA
>CAZHRV010000238.1:0-9739 GCA_964535035.1 uncultured Rikenellaceae bacterium | reverse complement strand
TCAACTTGTAAAGAAACCCACCCCTATCCCCTCCCGGGAGGGGAACTTGTTGAATTCAACCCACTTCGACCTCTTCACCTTCGTAAGAAACCCACCCCTAACTTTCCGACCTGTCGGTCGGGGCAGGCTTCGCGGAACTTAGCTACTTCGTTCCTTGAATCATGCAATAATGCTATCGTTACTAAATTAGCTCCCCTCCTGGGAGGGGCTGGGGGTGGGTTTCTTATTCCTCCAGCCAGGCCAGTACTTTATCCGATCCCGGTTTCTCCTTCGAATAGATAACATCAACCAGGTTACCATTCTCATCAATAAGGTATTTCTGGAAATTCCATTTTACCTTTGAATCCATAACGCCGTTTTTGTCTTTTTCTGTGAGCCATTTATAGAGAGGATGCATATCGTCTCCTTTCACCGATATCTTTTCCATAAGCGGGAAGGTAACATCATAATTATTGGTGCAGAACTGCCTTATTTCGAAAGCAGATCCTGGTTCCTGGTTCATAAAGTTGTTTGCAGGAAATCCTATGATCACCAATTTCTGGCCATATTGCCGGTGCAATGCTTCAAGGTCCTCATACTGGGGTGTAAACCCGCATTTCGAGGCTGTATTGACTATCATCACTTTTTTACCTTTAAGAGAGGCGAAATCAAAATCCTGACCCTCCAGTGTTTTTACCTTGAAGCTGTAAAAGCCGCTCTCTTTTGTTTGTGAAAATAAATTCATTGTTACAACACTTATTAATATTAATAATATATATTTCTTCATGTTCAAAAATTTATAGTTCCTGAAACATAAACAGATGTTTAATAACAATGTTCAGATATTACCCGGGATTATTTTATAACCTCATTGACAGAATTTATTTCCATGGTCAGGGGCATTGTCATTTCTTGCGGGTAAGTCAGTTCAAGTGTGCCATCAAGTTTCGACTCAGTTGTCTGCTTAATAAAATAACCCTCGCTGATGGCAAAGTAAACAACGCTTGTCCCTGTGAATTTTCCATTGGTTTTTACATCCATCCCCTGAGTTTCGGTTTTAATTGAATGAGTGCCCGAAAGTATTGAAGTGATCTTTGCACAATAAATACCATTAATAGTCTCAACACCCTCAAATGTATTTTCAGCTTCTGTAAATGATACTGTGGTCGTTGTTGGCGCTACTGCATTGACCGAATCGGATGAAGTCCATGTGTAGCCAGGTTTAACTTTTTTTAAAGGCAGATCCGGGAAAAAATCGGCAAAAGTCTGTGTTGCATTACTCTTACCCGAACCGGGTATATCGAATACCAACTCATTGGCATTTGTAAGATCCAGCTCTTTCCCTGATGCTGATAAAATCATATTAAAAGATTTTCCTATTGCATCAGTAATTACTCCACCCGAGTATCCGTTCGGTGATTCCACATTCTGTACCATCGTATCGATCAGAATAGTGAGCTTTAAATTTCCGGCTTCTATGCCTGCAGACTTTATTGAACAACCTGTAATTGATACTATATTCGCCTCCATCACCATGCCCTGTATATCCATGACTTGCTTCATCTTAGTCTTACTCAAATACTTAACTGCCTTATCCTGAGGATAATTATATTTTAACAACACCTTTTTCTTACCGGCCGTACTCTCTGATTTCGTTCCGGTATTGTCAGTGAATGTAAAAGCAACAGAAATAATCATAACGATTATAAGCGAAATAGATAATAGTTTTTTCATCATTTTAGTATTTAGGTTTTTAATTATTATTTCATATCAAATATCGACAATTTTTAAAACAGAGGGTAATTTCTATGGAAATTCTATTAATTGGTTCTTGCATGGCAGGTTTTGGAACACCTCCGGTGTTCTATATGGTTTTGTTGTGTCATTTACAAGTATTAATGAATCCGCTCCGCGGAATAATCTAACACAAAAAGGCCACTGCCTTCGGGTGTTTTTGTGTTTGTCGGGGTAGCAGGATTCGAACCTGCGACCACCTGCTCCCAAAGCAGGTACGCTAACCGGACTGCGCTATACCCCGAAAATTATTTTTCTCTGCAAATTTATTAACTCTATCTCGTTTCTTGTAACTCTTTAATAATTGCTCAACTTTATAGGCTTCACTCCTCGTTTCATAACTCATCCAATATTTCAGCTTCCATGGCCTTCCAGATTTTGTGGAGGTGACTCTTCCTGCATTATGTCTTATTAGTCTGGACTCAACATTGTCTGTTTGACCTATATATTGATTTTTATTCTTTTCTGATTCTAGTATATATACGTAATACATAGTATCAAGTTCAGTTGCGCTAATCCCGAAAAACAAAGAATTTTCAATTCTTATGTTTTTCGTGGATCCTCGATAAATCAGCAAATTGAAAATTTGCTATTTATCGGGACCGGACTGCGCTATACCCCGCTGCGATCTCCGAAGCCTTGGCGAAGGAGAAATGCCCCCTCCGAAGCTTCAGCGAAGGAGGATTTTGGCAGCGCAAAAATATCACTTATTTTCGAATTTCATAAATCTTTATACCTCAAAATGGTCATGACAAAAACAGTGAACCGATCTGATATACTGAGAATGAGAGAAGCCAGGCCACGATAGTGGTGTACAATACAACAAAGATAGCCCATTTCCATCCTCCCGATTCACGTTTTATTGCTGCAACAACACCGATACACGGGAAATAGGTAAGAATAAACAGCATAAACGAAAACGCAATAAGCGGAGTGAACATTTTATTACCCGCTTCATCCTCCTGGTTCCTGATTTTCTGTACCAGGGAAATATCATCTTCTCCGGATTCAGGCAGAAAGAGTACACCCAGGGTGCTTACAACCACCTCCTTTGCAGCAAATCCTGAGAGAATACTGACAGTAAGCCGCCAGTCAAAACCAAGCGGCTTCATCACCGGTTCTATTGCGTGCCCTATCATTCCCATTATTGAACTTCCCTGCTGCTCACTCTTTTTCTCTGTAACAAGTCTGGCCACAGCAATTTCCTTCTGGCTCTCAGTCAGAAATGGATCCAGCTCCTGATCTTCTTTTAAATCCTCATAATATTCTTCCGTTTTCAGTATCTCCGCATTGTAATCCCTGCTGAAATTTATGTTCCGGGGGAAATTACTGAAGAACCATACAATTATTGATGCAACCAGTATCACGCCTCCTATCTTCCTGAGATACAAACCTGTCCTGAAAACAACATGCTTTACGATACTTCTTGCAGTCGGAATCCGGTATGGAGGCAATTCCATAACAAAAGGGATATCAGGCGACCGGAATAAAGTTTTCTTCAGGAGAAGCGCTGACAGAACAGCAAAAAGGGCACCCAGAAAATAGAGTATCAACAGTATGAAACCCTGGTCCTTTTCAAAAAAGGCACTTATAAATAGTATATAAACCGGAAGCCTTGCGCTGCAGGTCATAAAGGGAGTGATAAGCATTGTGACCAGCCGGTCCTGACGGCTCTCAATTATCCTTGTAGCCATTATTGCCGGGACATTGCATCCGAAACCCATGAAAAGCGGAATAAAAGACTTGCCATGAAGACCGATTTTATGCATAAGCTTATCCATAATAAACACCGTTCGTGCCATATAACCGGTATCTTCCATGAATGAGATAAACAGGAATAGAATAATGATATTGGGCAGGAAGACTATTACAGCTCCCACGCCGTTGATGATCCCGTCGACAAGGAAATCTCTCATAATACCGGGAGCAAGCGCGGAAGCGGTCATTTCTGCAAGCCTTGCCACTCCATTCTCCATCCAGAGTTTGGGATAGTTGCCAAGCTTAAAAGTGGTAATAAAGGTCAGCCACATGAAAAAAATAAAGATTGGAAATCCCAGGTATTTGTTTGTCAGATAGTTATCAACGATCTGGCTTTTTCTCAACCGTTCAATGCTGCTTATTTCTAATGTCTCCTTAAGAGCACCCGCTATAAATCCGTATCTGAGGTCAGTGATAGTTGTCTCCAGCGGTTCGACAAACAGCTTTTCAAGCTTCTCTGACTCTCTTGCAGCTGTCTCAATTATTTCCCGGGAGTTTACACAGCCCGCAATATCCCTGGTAAACTCCCTGTCTTTCTCCAGAAGCCCAAGGGCAAGATATCGTGCGGCAATAATATTGGTAAAGCTTCTGTTCTCATCAATCTTTATCTTCGATTGAATCAACTCAACAGCATTTTCAATCTCAATTCCGTAATTAATGTGAATATGCCTTACTGTAGGTTCACGGTTCTCATAAACTTCAATTATCTTTTCGAACAGTTTCTTTATCCCCTTGCCTCGCGAGCTTACAGTTGGAACAATCGGAATCCCAAGCAGTTTTCCGAGAGACTCATGATCGAGGCGGTCTCTTTTTTTCAGCAGCTCATCATACATATTGAGGGCTATAACTACCTGAATTCCCATATCAATGAGCTGAGTTGTCAGATAGAGATTTCTTTCAAGGTTTGAGGCGTCGACAATATTGACAACCACATCAGGTTTTTTATTGAAAATATAGTTTCTGAGATATAGCTCCTCGGGAGAATAGCTTTTCAGGGAATATGTCCCGGGCAGATCAACCAGTGAAAATGTATATCCTGACTGCCTGTATTTGGCTTCTTTCGAATCGATGGTAACACCGGCATAATTGGCTACTTTTTCCGAGGAGCCCGAGGCACAATTAAAAAGGGTTGTTTTTCCCGAATTGGGATTGCCGATAAGTGCTACATGAATATGACGGCTCTTCTCGATCCATATATCTTTCTCTTCTATTCCGTCAACCATCCCGTTTGGATAAGGATGCTCTTCGGGTATTTCCCCCCTCGCTGCCACTTCAATAAGTTGTGCTTCACTGCTTCTGAGTGAAACATAATATCCCATTATCTTGTACTCAACCGGGTCTCCCAGAGGTGCTTTTTTTATGACCTTAATCCGTTTGCCGGCCAGAAAACCCATTTCCATCAGCCGTTGACGAAACATACCTCTACCTTTGATCTTCAGTATTATCCCTTCTTCTCCTTCAACAAGATCATATAGTGTAACCATCTGTAAAAATAAAGCTACAAAGATAACCAGAATTTTGTTCGAATGTTCGACCGTTAGATGGTTGGATCGTTAATTTATCTTTACTTTGACTACTATCTTCCTGACCATCCTGGTGTCACCATCTCTTAGACCTGGGCGGTGAATATCATCGGGGAAAAAGATAAAGAAATTTTCGGGTGTCGCTTCCAGATTTCTGAACTGGCTGACTGTAAGGAACATGATATCATTAGCCTCATTATAATGTTCAAGTATCTCTCCCTTTTTCGACATTGGTGCCAGCCCAATAAGCTCCCTCCCATTTATAACATATTGTATATCAACATATTCCAAATGAGCCTCATAACGGGCATCCTCATCATTCTTTGTCATATATTCACTTACTATAGCAAAAACATCGGAACCATCAATTTCATACCGTTTTGCTTCAATGGTCGTAAGATCATTATTCTTAAGAAAACCGAAAGCTTTATCCCACCTGTCCTCATATTTAAAATAAGAAACAGCGAACTCCCGGCGATTGACTGAGGCATCAGGTTTAACCTGCCAGCCGTTAAGCCAATCCTCCTTTTCGAACCAGTTATTAATCTTTCTTTTGCTCCAATTTGCCGGATCGGCTGAGTTTTTGCAACCCGCTATTCCAAGGATACTTGATAATATCATGATTTTCACTATTAAATTTTTCATCTGTTTGATTTTTTATATATAGAAAGACCTGTTATTTGTCAATCCCGGACTACCAAGTTATGAAATAATTATTAATAGGATTCATGAAATGATATTAAAAGTCAATATATGATATCACTATTCTGTAACTTTTTTTCATAAAGTCGTCAAATGATATGGTTTTAATCTTCCTGATTGGTTTGATTTTCTTTCTGATATCATAAACAACACCGTTTGAATATTCTGTTCCATTTAGTAATTCAGAAAGAACTGCTGCAACGGATGAAGGTTTCCGCATAAATGGCGCTGCAATCGTATAAAGAAATCTGAAGAAAGAATTCTGCATTCGAAAGATTCCTGAAGAGAATATCCCGGGATCAAGACTGAAACACTTAAGACCTATATTCCGGTATTTTTCTGCCATCTGTCTGCACATCAGGGCTAATAAAAGCTTTGAATCTGAATATGCACGAAGAGGATTATAATTTGAAGCCTCCCGTGAAAGAACTGAATCAAGTTTACCTAATTTATGAACCATTGAAGTGATAATGACGAAACTGAGAGTTCGGGTATTCCCAAACCTCCGGATAATAATCTCATTAAGAAGAAAATGCGACAAGAAATTCACCTGGAAAGTATATTCAAATCCATTTTTCGTCGGGGTATAAAGGGGTGGACTGAGAACACCGGCATTATTTATAACGATATCAATATTATGGTTTTCGCATATTTTCTTTACTGTATCTGCCGTCTGTTGCAGATCACTGAAGTCGACCCGGTACAATTTAAACCTCTCTTCATATCCCGGAAGATTAAGAGTTTGCCTGCCTGTTGCGATAACATAGCATCCTCTCTGCAAAAAGAGCCTTACAATCTCAAGTCCAAGTCCTGAGGTACCTCCTGTTACAAGGACTCCCTGAAAATCGGAACAGGATTTCTGCATCTGACAGGTGAATAAAGTAATTTTCAAACTTAATAATAAGAAATAACAATCTGAAAGAATTGAGATTTACACTGTTATTCTTCCTTTTTAAATTTAATTATATTGTTTTTCACATTTTTTAATATTTTGATACTATTGAGTTTGAATATTATAAGGTAATTTTACTTAAATATTAAAACTCATGATAATGAAGAAAAATATTTTTTTTGTTTTCACGGTTATCCTGATGCTGGCATTCTCAGCAGAAGTTAATTCCCAGGACTGGCCGCAGTTCAGGGGAGCAAGTCGCGATAGTAAGGTAACTGGTTTCATATCTCCTTCATCCTGGCCATCAGAACTTACTCAAGTGTGGAAAATAAATGTTGGAACCGGTGATGCCACACCTGTTCTTCTCGGTGATAAGATATTCCTTCATAGCCGCCAGGGTGGTGACGAGGTTATTCTTTGTCTTGATGCATCAACAGGGAAGGAACTATGGAGAAACAGCTATCCTGTGGCTGCAACAACAGGTCCTTCCAGTTCTCATCCCGGACCAAGGAGCACACCTGCTGTAGCCAATGGGAAAATTGTTACATTCGGTGTTTCAGGAATTCTGTCATGTCTTAATGCTGCCTCAGGCAAAATTATCTGGAGAAAAGAAAATCCCTCCAATGCCGTTCCGCAGTTCTACACAGGTATGTCACCATTGATCGCCGACGGTATATGTATTGTACATGTGGGTTCAAAGGATAACGGAGAAGTCCTAGCCATTGATCTTAATACGGGAAATGAAAAATGGAAGTGGAGTGGTGACGGACCTGCATATGCCTCTCCTTCTCTGATGACTATAGAAGGACAGAAACATGTTGTTGTACAGACTGAAAAGAATCTCATCGCCCTGAGTTTTGCTGATGGGAAACTGTTGTGGCAGGTTGCAACACCCCCGCAACAGCGTTTCTATAACTGTGTAAGCCCTTATATTGACGGCAACAGGATTTACTATACAGGTCAGGGTACAGGAACAATAGCCATTGAGGTAACAAAACATGGTGATAAGTATGAAACAAAAAAGTTATGGAGCAACACAGAGACAGGTGCTAAATGGAATACTCCGGTGCTTGTGAAAGGATTTCTGTATGGATTCACCGATCAACGAAGAATTTATTGCCTTAATGCCTCAAATGGACAAACAGGATGGCTAGACAATGCAACAAACAGCGATTTTGCAACTATCGTAGAATGCGGATCCGTTATAATAGGGTTTCCCAGCACAGGATACCTTATAGTAATGAAATCAGATCCCAATGCTTATACTGAAGTCACAAAATATAAACTCGCAGAAACACCTGTTTATGCATTTCCTGTTATTGCCGGCAACATGATATATGTTAAGGATGCAGAGAATCTCATGCTGTATAAGATAGAGTAATTTGTAAAGAGGAAGAACATATTTACTTTATTAACTTATATTCAACCAAATAAGAATTTTTTCGGGTTTATTTCGCACATGAGCTCCTTCTGCCTGTCATCAAGATGGCTTGTTTGAATAAAATTGTACAGGTATTCATTATATGATTCTGACCAGATAAGGTTAATTACATAATCGGAGCCAAAGAGGATACGTGATTCCGTATCGGAATTCATAATTTTCATAACCTTTTCATAATCTGCCTTATGTGGAGTCTGACAGGAGCAGTCAGTAAAAACGAAACGGTTGGTATCAAAGTATTGAAGAATTGTCTTCTGCCACTCTTTTTTGCTATTATGCTGTGTACCCAGGTGGGCAAAATTGATTCTCAGATCCTTAAATTCAGGTCGTGAAAGAACTTTCTGCCATTTCTTTGAGGGATCAGTCAGTTCATAGGCATCAGGAGATGTTATATATCCTCTGTCACTGCAATGCACGGTAATGGGAATTTTTCTTCTTATGCATTCGCTGTAAAGGAAGCGAACCTTTTCAAGCTCACTGTCATTCTCATCGGGCCACGGATCAAAACCCAACGGAGGATAGAGCTTGATGCCGGCAAACAGGTATGAATAATAATCATTATCAGCCTGTTCTTTCTTTCTGAAGATCATCTCTTCAAGGTCAATCCTTCTCGTACCCAGCTTATCGAAAAGCTTCTTTTGTCTTAAAGCCGGATCAGCATCCTCCTCATACCCTCTGAAATACTTATCAAAAAGCGCTGCTATCTCCCGAAGATCATAATTCTGTGTATTGATTCCCAGGAAGGGGTATATTTCGAAAAGTTTCTCCTCTTTTGGTATCGATGTCGGGACAAGCTTCAGTCTGCGTTCTTTTTCAGGGTGAATGATAAGGTCGTAATTATAATAGAACCTGATAGCATTAAAGATGTCAACAACCTGATTCATAATGGGTTTAGAAGGCGGAAAGTTATAAAAACAATCCTCATTCCTGAGATTCTTATAATTAAAATCCATCAGCAGGGGAGAGAGTACAATTTTATTATATTTTGCGCCGCTCTTATTGCCGAAATACTTATTTCCCTTAAGCAGAAAATACTCGGTATATAAGAAATGGTATTCAATGGCTCCTTCAATAACAGAAAGAAGGTTGCGAAAATTCCTGGCATCAGTACTGATATATTTCTTAATCCTTATTGCTGCTTTTGCAGGCGCCAGGAATAGCATCCACAGGGGAAGCAATTTTATGATACACGGAAATTTCAACATTAATTTCCTGACACTGTTTTTGCTTATCAGGTCATCACGAAGCAGAAATGCAATGAGATTTGGATGACTCAAATCAAACAGGTGATAATGAATATCATAAAATTTCCTGTCCATAACTTATTATATGATTTCAGACAGATATGTTTTATTTCATTTACCATACTTTTTCCATAAGCAGGATATTCCTCAGCTCTTTGGTAGCGAGGTTTTCACGTATCTCTCCTGAATCAGCGACGGAAATATGTCCTGTTTCCTCCGACACAATAATCACGAGGGCATCAGAGTGTTCCGACATGCCAATTGCTGCCCTGTGGCGCATACCGAACCTTGTAGGTAATGTATACTGATCTGTAACCGGAAGGGTGCATCGTGCTGCCAGTATCCTTTCGTCCTCTATCAACACAGCTCCGTCATGCAAAGGAGTGTTCTTGAAGAATATCGTTTC
>CAZHRV010000237.1:0-29942 GCA_964535035.1 uncultured Rikenellaceae bacterium | reverse complement strand
AATATTGTGGCATATTTTGCAGTAATGGATTGACTCATGAAGTTTAAGGAGTGTTTCACCAAATCTTTTAACCTCTTCAGGTTCTCTTCTTAACAGATTCATTACCAGGCGGAATGCTGTCTTTCTTCCGATGCCCGGGAGGGATGCAAATTCGTTTACTGCATTCTCAAGCAGCCTGGAAGGAAACTCGGTATAACTCATAAGAGATGATTTTAGACAAAATTAATTCATTTATTGATGGTTTTTCATGACTATTGCATTTTTTGCCTTGCATTCTTTTTTTTATCCTTGCAGGTTAATATAGCGGTTATGTCTCCTTTTCTGATACTTGGAATCTTTCTAGCCTATACAGTTCTGCTATTTGTAGTTACCTGGATCACTGCAAGGAGAGCCGATAGCCAGTCATTTTTTATCGGGAACAGGATATCGCCCTGGTTTGTTGTGGCATACGGAATGATAGGGGCCTCCCTTTCAGGTGTCACCTTTATGTCAGTGCCTGGCTGGGTGACAGATACACAGTTCAGCTACATGGTAGTTGTGCTTGGATATCTTGTCGGTTATTTTGTTATAGCCACCATATTGCTGCCACTCTATTACAGGCTGAAGCTTACATCTATCTATTCCTATCTTGAGCAGCGATTTGGCTTCTGGTCATACAAGACAGGAGCGGGTTTCTTTATTTTATCAAGAACCCTTGGAGCCTCCCTGAGAATGTTTTTGGTTATCAATGTATTACAGATATTTATTTTTGATGCCTGGAACATCCCCTTCTGGGTAAATGCCCTGGTATTCATTATCCTGATAATCCTGTATACATTTAAAGGGGGTATAAGGACGATCGTATGGACCGACACCTTACAAACAACATTCATGCTTCTTGCTGTAGTTATTTCAATTTATTATATAAGCAAGGGACTTGGAGTACCTGTCGTGAAACTTTTTAAGGAGATCACAGAAAGTGATATATCGAAAATGATCATAACAGACTGGCACCATGAAAGATTCTTTTTAAAACAGTTCTTTTCAGGAATGTTCATAACAATAACCATGACAGGACTTGATCAGGAGATGATGCAAAAGAACCTCAGCTGCAAAAATATCCGGGAGGCGCAAAAGAACATGTTCACTTTCAGCGGTATACTGGTCTTTGTCAACCTTTTATTCCTTTTTCTCGGGGCCTTCCTGTTAATCTATTCCAGGAGTAATGGTATCACTGTTGCCGCTACAGATGATCTTTTCCCGACCATAGCCATGCAATATATGGGGCCGGTGGCCGGGCTGGTATTTATAATCGGCCTTATTTCAGCAGCTTTTCCCAGTGCCGATGGAGCACTCACTTCGCTTACTACTTCAGTCAGTATCGATTTCCTTGGCCTGGACCGTCTTAAAAGCATCTCTGAAAAAAAAGCCACAAAGATCAGGTATGGAGTCCATCTCTCAGTCGCCATGGTTTTCTTTATCAGTATTCTGATATTCAGTACATTAAACGACAAGGCAGTTATTGATGAATTATTCACGATAGCGGGCTATACCTATGGTCCGCTTCTTGGTCTCTATTCATTCGGGCTCTTCACAAAGCGAAAAGCGAATGACAAACTGACACCCTGGATTGCTATATTGTCGCCTGTAATATGTATTTTTCTTAGCAGCTTTTCCGAACAATTATTCGGCGGATACAAATTCGGATTTGAAATGATTCTTGTTAACGGGTTTCTGACCTACCTGGGATTATGGATATTCAGCAGGAGAAAGAAGTGAACCGGGAGGTTCTGTAGTATTTGTTCCCTGAGTCTCCTCAGTTTCTTCAGTCTCCTCAGGTTCCTCCTGATTTATTTGTACTTTGATTCTCCTGTAGGGGATATTCCAGGACAAAAAATAGTTTATCCCGAAGCCTACGGATTCATCTCCTGCCCCGTACCCCGGGAAATTAATCGGTCGCAGATCCCTGCCGGTTCCGGTATATAGAAGCACTCTGATATTCACCGACCATCCCATGCTGAAATTATTGAAGATTTCTGCCCTGAATCCGGGGGCAGCCTCAAGATAGTGACCCATACTGGTTGTGGAAGGAATGGTTGTAATGGTTGTACCCCAGTATGAATCGTGCTCAAAGGATGGTATTTCGCTGGTAAAGGAGCTCAGACCATAGCGTAATCCAATGCCGGCCCAGTATTTTCCTCTTGAGGTTTCAGGTTTAAGAAGGTTGAAATCCACTCCAGCCTTTACAAAGTAACCTCTGCTCATGTATTCATAATTGTATTGGGAATATTTATAATCGGAATATCCTGCGCCAAGGAAGATGCCTGTCTTGGCATTCAGATCAACTGAAATATATCCTTCAGTGTTCAGGTTATTTTTATCTGTCAAATAAATAACAGGTCCCAGTATTTCGGCCCCGGCTCTTATCTTAAGTGGCAGAATAATAGTATCCGGCGGCTGGTTTTGTGCTCCGGCCTCTAAATTGTAGTAGCCCATAATAACCAGTAAACTAATAATATATACGGATATTCTCTTCATCGCTTGTAGTGATATACCTGTTTCTGATTATTACCGTATCGATTGCATTACCGGTGTTTGTCAGTGAATCAAGGGCATGATAAAATGTGTATCCGCATTCTTTTGATATAAGATGAGGGAATGTGGTATACCAAAAAATCAGTGTGTCGGTTGCCGAGTTGATACCGATTACAAAGACACAGCTTTCAGCTGAGGAATTCAGGGGAATGAGGGCGCTCTTTATGCTTATGGTCTTATCATAGATCTTATCGTCCTCCATGTTCAACCCGTACAATGTCAGGCTGGCGGGAGCAACGTTTTTCTCCTGGCTGCTCTGGTACAGGGGGGCTATCAAATAGGTGTCTGTCTCCTCTAAGCACGATTCAGGTGTGCATGAAACAATCTTCAGGAGAGATGCTGTAACAATTACAACCAGAATTTTTGTTTTGAAACTTCT
The DNA here is from genome assembly GCA_964535035.1 of uncultured Rikenellaceae bacterium. Taxonomy (GTDB): domain Bacteria; phylum Bacteroidota; class Bacteroidia; order Bacteroidales; family VadinHA17; genus LD21. The sequence goes on along the minus strand of CAZHRV010000237.1, from coordinate 26,989 downwards.
CATACATAGTGATGAAGTTTCAAAAGTATAAAAAATACTCTTCTTTAAAACTTCGGCAGATTTTTCCTGATGTACTCTTCAGCTTTTTTTATCGCACTATTTATTCCCTCAGGCTTTTTCCCGCCTGCTGTTGCGAGGAAAGGTTGTCCGCCGCCGCCGCCGTTTATCTCGCCGGCAATATCTTTTATTATATCAACCGCACTTATATTTTTCTCTTTAACCAGGTTGTCACTTACCATTACCACAAGATTAGCCTTTCCCCCGGTGGATGATGCGATTGCCAGCAGGTTATTATCCCCTTTCTTCCTCACCTCAAAAGCAATTGTTTTAAGCATGTCAGGTGAGTCTGTTTCTATTTGTCCCGACAGGAATTTTATTCCATTGATATTTACAGCTTTTTCCTCAAGGATTTTAAGAGCAGCCCGGGCTGACTGTGCCTGATATTTTTCAATAGTCTTCTTCAGGGAGTTGTTTTCGGTAATAAGCTTTTCGACACTTTCCCTGAGGTTGCCATGGCTTTTCAGAAGAGCTGCAATATCATCAACAGCGGCTAGTTTTTCGTTTATATATTCAAATGCTTTTCCTGCCGTAACAGCTTCAATTCTCCTTATTCCGGCAGCTATTGCTCCCTCCGATATTATTTTGATAATACCTATAGAGGCAGTGGATTCAACATGTGTGCCTCCGCAAAGTTCAACTGAATCACCAAATTCGACCACTCTTACCGTATCTCCGTATTTTTCACCGAAGAGAGCCATTGCTCCCATATCCTTTGCTTTCTTCAGGGAGATATTATCGGTAACTTTTCTGGCTTTGTTTTCTCTTACCAGGCGATTTGCTATTTCCTCAACCTGTTTAATATCTTCCCTGCTGAGTTTGTTGAAATGACTGAAATCGAACCGTAACCTGTCAGGAGTGACAAGTGAGCCCTTCTGTTCAACATGATTTCCCAGTACAGTCCTTAAAGCATAGTGTATAATATGTGTTGCTGTATGGTTGTTTGCGGTCATCAGCCTTTTTTTAGCATCAACCTTTGCAGTAAAATGTTCAAATGGGTCTGAAGGTATTGTATCAGTAACATGTATAATCAGGTTATGTTCCCTGATAGTATCAGTCACTTTTATTTTTTCCTTTTCAGATACTATATATCCGCTATCACCTGTTTGTCCGCCCGATTCGGCATAGAAAGGAGTTTTATCAAGGACGATATGACTGATATTTTTTCCTTTGGCCTTCACCTGCCGGTATCTGGTTATAAGTACCTCCTCTTCTGTATTTTCATATCCTGTAAACAGAGTAACTTCAGAATCTCTGATTATGTTCCAGTCGCCGGTATCAAGAGAAGCATCCTCACGTGATCTGTTCTTCTGGTTTTTCATTTCATCATCAAATTCCTTCATATTCAGATCCATTCCGTTCTCCCTGAGTATCAGCTGTGTAAGGTCGGCCGGGAAACCGAATGTGTCATATAATTCAAAAGCAATCTTCCCGGGCAGCATTTTTCTATTCTCTTTTTTCATTTCAGAGATCACTTTGTCCATCATTTTCAGTCCTTTACCAAGTGTTTTCAGGAATGCTGTCTCCTCTTCCAGAATAATTTTTGAGATTTGTTTTTCTTGCGATATGAGTTCAGGATATTGATCACCCATTGTTGCAGCAAGAACCGGAACCAGCCTGTAAATGAACGGTTCTTCAATTTCAAGGTTATTATATGCATATCTGACGGCTCTCCTGAGGATCCTTCTTATCACATATCCGGCTTTGTTGTTTGAGGGCAGTTGTCCGTCGGCGACCGAAAACGCAACAGCTCTGAGGTGGTCTGCCACTACACGTATAGCAGTATCCGAGGTTTCGTTAACACCCTGTTTCTTCGCGGTTATAAGTGATATTTCTTTTATGATCGGTTGAAAAAGATCGGTTTCGTAATTCGATTTTTTACCCTGGACAACCATGCATAACCGTTCAAATCCCATACCTGTATCCACATGTTTTGAAGGAAGGTATTCAAGCGAACCGTCTGCTTTACGGTTGTACTGGATGAAAACGAGGTTCCATATCTCTATTACTTCCGGATTATCTTTATTAATAAGTAAATGTCCCGGTATTTTGCTTCTTTCGCTCTCTTCCCTTATGTCAACATGAATTTCAGAACAGGGACCGCAGGGACCTGTTTCGCCCATTTCCCAGAAATTTTCTTTTTTTGTCCCTTCGAGAATATGATCCGGCTTACCGGGAAAGCAGTTCTGCCAGAACCGGAAAGCTTCATCATCACAAGGTACATTATCTTCAGCGTCCCCTTTGAAAATAGTTGCATATAGCCGTTCCTCATCAATACCGATTCTCTTTGTAAGAAATTCCCAGGCCCACTCTATAGCTTCTTTCTTAAAATAATCCCCGAATGACCAGTTGCCGAGCATTTCAAACATCGTATGGTGGTATGTGTCATGACCAACCTCTTCCAGATCATTATGTTTTCCCGAGACCCTGAGACATTTCTGTGAATTTGCAATCCTCTTGTATTGTGACTGACTATGGCCAAGGAAAATATCCTTGAACTGATTCATCCCGGCATTTGTGAACATAAGAGAAGGATCATCCTTTATCACCATGGGTGCTGAAGGAGTAATTTCATGCCCCTTCGACCTGAAAAATTTAAAAAATAACTGTCTCAGTTCCTGTGCCTTCATATTTCACTTACCTGTATATAATGTAAATATACCTGAATACTAGCTTGTAAAATTAAATTATTTGAATTAGATTTGTAGATTACCTGTAATAAAAATTCGAAATTCTGGCCAGACCGATGCGAAGGCGGAAATATTTCTTGGACATCAATGAACTGCAATACAAGCAGGTAAGGCTTCCATGGCACAAGAAGCTTTTAAAACTATTTTTCTGGCTGGCAGTCTCAGTCGTAATTTCAGTAATTTACGGTACAATTTTCGAAAATATCTTCGGCTCACCCAAGGAGAAATTACTGAACCAGCAAATTGATAACATAAAGCTTCAGTACAAATTTGCAGCAAAAGAGCTTGATGATGCTTTCACAGTAATGAACAGTCTCAGGATGTCAGACGAAATACGTTACAGACCTATTCTTGAGATGGATAGTGTGCCTGAATCATTCAGGAATCCGGGCTACGGTGGGATTGACAGACTCAGGAACCTTGACGGTTATATGAACTCCGGACTGATAAAATCAACCAGAACAAGGGTTGAGGAACTTAAAAATATGATAAATGTCCAGGATATATCCTTTGAGGCTATTGAGGAAAGGAGAACCGAATGGGCAAGAATGTACGAATACCTGCCAATGATCAGTCCTGTTGACGTTACAATTCCATTAGGGGATGGTTTGAAATTCAGGGAGGTACATCCGGTAACCGGTAATCCCCAGTGGCATCACGGACAGGATTTCACTGCACCATACGGAACCGAGGTTTATGCTACAGGGGCAGGAAAGGTGATTGAGGCAGGGTGGAACTCTGGAGGTTTCGGGAACCATGTACGTATTGATCATGGATATGGTTACCAGACAATATACGGGCATCTGAGCAGCATTAAGGTAACAAAGGGGATGAATATAAAGCGTGGAGACCTTATAGGACTAACGGGAAGTTCAGGTACCTCATCCGGTCCGCATCTTCATTACCAGATCGACCAGTACGGACAACATAAAAATCCTCTCTATTATTTCAATGATGACCTGACGGAAGAGGAATATTTTGATATGATCCAGATGCTTACATCAAGCACAAAACTCAGATAATAAAATAATTACTGTTCTTAAGCCTGAGATATTCCGTTATGCCGGATAGTGGCAGTGGTTTGTTTTTGATGAATTATATATCTTTGCCCTGTTATGCCAAACTCAAGATATAAATTCAATCCCGAATCTCTAAGCTTCGACAAAATCAGGTTGAGCATAGGGGCGATGCTGTTAAGGAGTCTGGCATATTTTGTTGCATCACTCCTTATTGCTCTTGTCTATTACCTTATATTTGCGATATTCGTTGATTCCCCGAAAGAGAAAGCATTGATGCGTGAGATCGAACAGCTGACACTTCAGTATGACCTGATACACAGGGAAATGGAAAACATAGAGAAGGTTATTGGCCAGCTTCAGGAGACAGATGACAATCTTTACAGGACAATATTTGAAGCAGAACCGATTCCGGAGACATTACGCGAAGGCGGAGTCGGGGGTATAAACAGATATAAGGAACTGGAGGGATATGATAATTCAAGTATTGTAATTGAAACAGCAAAAAGACTCGACAGGATAAGGAAAAAGATCTATGTTCAGTCAAAATCGTTTGACGACCTTATAACACTGGCAATGAAGAAGGAAGATATGCTGAGATCAATTCCGGCTATACTGCCTATTTCCAATAAGGATCTGACACGAACAGCTTCAGGCTTCGGATTAAGAATTCATCCTATTTATAAAATAATCAAGTTTCATGCAGGGATGGATTTTACAGCCCCATCCGGAACTGATATCTATGCAACCGGTGACGGTACAATAGCATCTGTTATTTCGTCAAGGCGCGGTCTCGGTAATCATATTATAATTAATCATGGATTCGGTTACAGCTCGGTCTATGCACATCTCGACAGGTTCAATGTAAGGGCAGGACAGAAAGTAAAGAGAGGAGACGTAATAGGATTTGTCGGCAGTACCGGAACATCGGTTGCTCCTCATCTGCATTATGAGATAAAGCTTAACGGGGTAAATGTTGATCCTGTTAACTACTATTTTAATGATCTTTCACCTGAGGAATATGAGAGAATGATTGAGATCGCATCAAAAACCGGCCAGTCATTTGACTAGCTTTTCCCTGGACTATTGGTATGAAGATAAGCTGCACCCTCATTTTTATTCATTTCTTAAGTATTATCTGTCAGCCTGCTGCCGGCTCTGCACCATTGAATGATACCGTTCCGGTACAGAAACAGGTTGTGATCATCGGAGTAGGGGATATTATGTTCGGCACCTCTTTTCCGTCGACTGATTACCTGCCTTCTCATGATAATCCATTGCTGCTTCTGGGAGCTCTTTCTGATACACTTGCTGCTTCTGATCTTACTTTCGGTAACCTGGAGGGATCATTTCTTGACAATGGGGAACCGGTAAAAAAATGCAGGGACACAACACGTTGCTATCTTTTCAGGATGCCGGAACGATACTGCTCCGTGCTTTCTGAATCAGGATTCGACATTATCAGCCTGGCAAATAATCATTTCGGTGACTTCGGGCTTCCGGCAAGAAACCGGACAATGGAACTGCTTGATTCACTGGGTATATACTATGGAGGTATTGAAGAACACCCGTATTCAATATTTAGCAAGGACTCAATAATTTATGGCTTTTGTGCTTTTGCACCAAATGCAGGTACAGTAAGTATAATTGATTTAGACGAGGCAGAAGCTATAGTCAAAATGCTTGCAGATACCTGCCATATAGTGATTGTATCGTTTCATGGCGGGGCTGAAGGAGTAGATTTTCAGCGTGTGCCCAGAACTGAAGAGATAATGTTCACTGAGAACAGGGGAGATGTTTATAAGTTCTCCCATATGATGATAGACGCAGGCGCTGATGTTGTCTTTGGCCACGGACCACATGTAACAAGAGCCGTTGAGGTTTATCATGACCGTTTCATTGCATACAGCCTGGGTAATTTCTGCACTTATGGCAGATTTAACCTCAGGGGCCCGAACGGAATAGCGCCTGTAATAAAACTCAATGTCAGCACTGAAGGTAAATTTATCTTCGGAAAGATCATCCCTGTTTCTCAGCTGCCAGGAGCAGGCGTGAGGATCGATCCGGATAATCGTGTGATCAGGAAAATGAAGGATCTTGTTGCTCTTGATTTTCCGGAAACGGTGATACAAATTTCAGAAAATGGTGATATAACTTATAAATAAATAACATGCCATACAGGGAAAAACAGATCGAAAAGCTCTATTATTCAATAGGCGAAACTGCCGAGATGCTCGGCGTACCGATCTCAACGATCAGGTTCTGGGAAAATGAATTCGATATCCTGAAACCAATGAAGAATAAAAAGGGAAACAGGATGTTCACCCCAACGGATATAAAAAACCTGAAGATCATCCATCATCTTCTTAAAGAGGAAGGAATGACTCTTCCGGGTGCTAAAAAAAGACTTGCGGGCAAGCAGGAGGAGACTGACTACAAATACGAGATCAACGAGTCGCTCCGGAAAATTAAAAGCCTGCTGCTCGACTTACGGGATAATATTCAATAAATCCTCAGTGGACCTCAGTATCTGAGACACAGAGAAGAATAATCAGCCATGAAACTAAAATATCTTTGCTCATTTCTGGATTCAGCAATACCGTTGTCGTTCCAGGAGGGATATGACAACTCGGGATTGCAGGCAGGACTGCCTGATAAAGAGATAAAATCGGCACTTATCACCCTGGATGTCACCGAAGAAGTTCTCGATGAGGCAGGTCATGCCGGATGCGATGTAATTATTTCCCATCATCCGCTGATTTTTACAGGTATAAAGAAATTAACCGGCAAGACCGTTACTGAGAGGATACTGCTGAAAGCAATAAAACAGGATATTGCCATCTATTCTGCCCATACAAACCTGGACGTTATGGATAACGGCGTTAGCAGGAAAATGGCGGAGAAACTAAATCTTAAAAATATCAGGGTTCTTTCACCGCTGAAAAACAGATTGTGTAAGCTTGTTACCTTTATTCCTGAGGATCATCTTGATAAGGTTCGTGAAGCAATATTCGGAGCCGGTGCGGGAATAATCGGAAATTATGATAAGTGCAGCTTCAGCACACAGGGAACAGGAAGTTACAGAGGTGGCGACAACAGTCGTCCGTTTGCAGGAGAAAGGGGTAAGATTCATTATGAACAAGAGGTTAGGTTTGAGACTGTACTTTTTTCGCATATGAAAAACAGAATTATAAGTGCTCTCCTTGTGGCTCATCCTTATGAGGAGGTTGCTTATGATATTTATCCACTTGAAAATGAGAATATTGAGATCGGTCTTGGTTGTACCGGCGATTTACCGGAAGCAGCCGGAGAGAAAGATTTTCTGAAATCATTATCATCACTGTTTTCATCAAAAGGGATCAGGTATTCAAAGCTGACAGGGAAAAGGATAACCAAAGTAGCTCTTTGCGGGGGGTCAGGAGGCGCATTATTGAATGATGCCATCGCATCGGGAGCAAATGCATTTGTTACGGCCGATATAAAATATCATAGTTATTTTGAAGCAGGAAACAGGATACTTGTGGTTGATATAGGACATTATGAGAGTGAAAAATTCTCTGTAGAGATTATATACGATTTAATTATCAAAAAATTCCCTAAATTTGCACTCCGGTTTTCGGAGATAAATACGAATCCAATTAACTATTTTTAATATGGAAAAAACAAAGGCACATGATACCGAGATTTCCATCGAGGAAAGATTACGGGCATTATTTAGTCTGCAATTAGTTGATTCAGAGATAGATAAAATAAAAACTTTAAGAGGCGAGCTACCCCTCGAGGTTCAGGACCTTGAAGATGAAATAGCTGGTCTCGAAACAAGACTGGGTAACCTGCGCGAAGAAATGGTAAATCTTGAGAAATCGATCCTTAAAAAGAATAATGAGATAGCAGATGCTGAAGGCCTGATAAAGTAATATGAGGAACAGCAAAAAAATGTTCGTAACAACAGGGAGTTTGATTCTCTTTCGAAAGAGATGGAATATCAAAATCTTGAAATTGAGCTGTTTACAAAGAAGATAAAAGAGTTTAATGTTCAGATAGAGGAGAAAAAAATAACAATTACCGAATCGGAGGCTACACTTTCTGAAAGATCTTCTGACCTTGAAAACAAAAAATCAGAGCTTGATGAAATAATTCTTGATACCCAGAAGGAAGAAGAAGGACTCTATAAGAAACATGAGAAGGTTGAAAGTATAATAGAAGAGAGACTTCTGACTGCCTACAAGCGGATAAGGGCAAATGCAAGGAACGGGCTGGCAGTTGTTCCGGTGCAAAGAGATGCGTGCGGAGGCTGTTTTAATCAGATCCCGCCTCAACGGCAGCTTGATATAAAATCAAGAAAAAAGATAATAGTATGTGAATATTGCGGTCGTATCCTTGTTGATGATGAAATAATAAAGGAGAGCAAAGTCTAACATACACATAATCACTCCCTTGTGTTAGGGCTGTTGAAAATCTTATTTCATGACTTCCTCAGAAATAAAGCAACTGATTTCCGAAGGCATTCCTTCTACCTTACCCCCTCTGAAACCCTATGATACCAGTATTAACCATGCCCCTAAAAGGAAAGATATCCTGTCGCGGGATGAGAAAAAACTGGCACTGAAAAATGCCCTGAGGTATTTTCCGACGGATTTCCATGCTGTCCTGATAAAGGAATTTACCGAAGAGCTGTCAGAATACGGAAGAATTTATATGTACAGATTCAGACCCGAATATGTGATAAAGGCTCGCAATATTAATGAATTCCCATACCGGTCGCGGAATGCTGCTGCTATCATGTTAATGATATCAAATAACCTTGATATCTCTGTTGCTCAGCATCCGCATGAACTTATCACATATGGAGGAAACGGTGCTGTTTTTCAGAACTGGGCACAATATCTTCTGACAATGAAGTATCTCTCGGAGATGACTGATGATCAGACTCTTGTGGTTTATTCTGGTCATCCGCTCGGACTTTTCCCCTCTCACAGGGATGCCCCCAGGCTTGTGGTTACAAACGGAATGGTTATACCAAATTACTCTTCACAGGATCACTGGGAAAGATTCAATGCCCTGGGAGTTTCACAATATGGTCAGATGACTGCGGGTTCGTATATGTACATCGGTCCGCAAGGTATAGTTCATGGCACTACCATCACTATTTTGAATGCCGGAAGGTTGCTGAATAATAGTCCTGACTCTTTGAAGGGCAAACTCTACGTATCCTCGGGACTTGGAGGCATGTCAGGAGCTCAGCCCAAGGCTGCTTCAATAGCAGGTATAATTTCCGTAATCGCTGAAGTTAATCCAAGGGCTATCCACAAACGTCATTCACAGGGCTGGGTTGACGAGGTTATTACTAAAATGGATAAGCTAATTGAAAGAGTTAGAAAGGTTAAAGAAAGCCGGGAGGTTGTTTCAATAGCATACCACGGGAATATTGTAGAGATTTGGGAAGAATTTGCAAAGAAAGAGATCCTGGTAGATATTGGTTCTGACCAGACATCGCTTCACAATCCATGGGCTGGCGGCTATTATCCTGCCGGGCTAAGTTTTGATGAGGCTAACAGGATGATCTCATCCGATCCGGAAAAATTCAAACAGCTGGTAAAAAGATCACTTGTAAGACAGGTTGAAGCAATAAACAGACATACGGAAAAGGGCACATACTTTTTTGATTACGGAAATGCATTTCTTCTTGAAGCTTCGAGAGCAGGAGCAGACATCCTTAAACCGGATGGCGAATTCAAATATCCGTCTTATGTTCAGGATATTATGGGGCCACTCTGTTTTGATTACGGTTTCGGTCCTTTCCGATGGGTATGCTGCTCAAACGATCCAGCCGACCTCTCTGTTACAGACGATATTGCTGCAGGCATTCTTGAAAATCTCATGAAATCTTCACCCGATCAGATAAAGCAGCAGATGGCCGATAATATACACTGGATAAGGGAAGCGGCAAAAAACAGGCTTGTGGTAGGTTCCCAGGCAAGGATACTGTATGCTGATGCTGATGGCAGGATAGCAATTGCGCAGGCATTCAACAGGGCTGTGGCCTCCGGAAAGATTTCAGCACCGGTGGTTATCGGCAGGGACCACCATGATGTTTCAGGCACTGATTCTCCCTTCAGAGAGACTTCAAATATTTATGACGGTTCTAAATTTACTGCCGATATGGCTGTTCAGAATGTGATTGGTGACGCATTCCGTGGAGCTACATGGGTCTCATTGCATAATGGCGGTGGAGTGGGATGGGGTGAAGTTATCAACGGTGGTTTCGGATTGGTGCTGGATGGTACGGAAGAGACAGGGGAAAAGCTGAAAATGATGCTTCACTGGGATGTTAACAATGGTATAGCCCGAAGGAGCTGGGCCCGGAATGAAGGGGCCCTCTTCACCCTTGAAAGAGAAATGAAACGAACTCCCGGATTAAAAGTGACAGTGCCTTATATTGCGGATGATGAATTGATAGATAAAGTCCTGTAATCATCAGCACTTAAACCCCCAATCCCCCCTCTGCCATATGCCCCCCACCCCCTCCTAAAGGCCTGCCTGCCGGCAGGCAGGGGGGCTATAGATCCAGTGTAATAATCTGACAAATAGGCATTTGGGTTTCGAACCCTCTTCAGGGGAGTGGACCCGCTTCAGCGGAGCCCGGGGTCATTTTACAAGTGCAACGGCCATTGCCATAATACCATCACCCCGGCCAATAAAGCCAAGTTTTTCGGCAGTGGTAGCTTTTATTGAGATATTTTCAGGACTGGTTTCCAGGATAGTGGAAATTACAGATCTCATTTCAGGAATATAGGATTTTAGCTTGGGCGTTTCAAGGCAAACAGTACAATCGATATTTAAAATACTGAATCCTTTTTTCTTTATCAGCGCATAGGATCTTTGAAGAAGGATCTTACTGTCAATGTTTTTGAATTCGGGGCTTGTATCCGGAAAGTGATATCCTATATCTTCAAGTCCGACAGCACCGAGTATTGCATCACATATTGCATGAAGAAGGACATCACCGTCAGAATGGGCAACACATCCTGTTTCTGATGGAATGAGAATTCCTCCGAGCCATAATCTTAAACCTTTTTCAAGCTTGTGAAAATCAATACCCTGGCCTATCCTGGGATTCATATACGCGATTTGGTTGTGTTCCGTAAAGCGTTGATATCAAACGAAAGTGAAAACCGTAAAGTACGTGCAAGGGGATGGTTCTGAACCGTTGGCATGAGGTACGAAAAATCAACAGTAAAGCCGCTCAGCCTGAAGCCAGCTCCGGCTGTAAAATATTTGCGGTTGCCTTTGGTCTCATTTTCATGGAAATAACCGGCCCTTATAGCAAACTGTTCATTATACCAGTATTCTGCACCGTATGAAAAGGTTAACTCATGAAGCTCTTCCTTGAAACCGCCCGGAGCATCAATGAAAGACTGGAATATGGCTATTGGAACGCCTATATCAGGATCTTTCCCGGCAATTATGCTGTCAGGATTTGAAATATCGTATACAGGAGGGGTCGGTACCAGCAGCTTATTGATGTCAATTGTCAGAGTGATTTTATTATATTGATCGAGATCAAAGGTACAAGCTGTTCCAATGCGCATGTTTATGGGGATAAAATCTGATGTTTGTGAGTCGGAATAACTCATTTTTGATCCTATATTTGAGATATTTCCGCCAAAAGCAAGCAGTGCATTCTTGTTAAGGAGGTCAAGCTCTTTATGGTAATAGGCACTGATGTCTGCTGCCACAGATGTCCCCGGTTTTGTTGCCTCGCCTCCTGAATAGAAGCCGCCGGTAAGGTTGGAATAGATAAATCTGAAAGCAATGCCTCCGGCGAAATTATCAGAAAATAATCTTGAATAACCCAAATCAAATGACCACTCATTAGGTTTGAAGGTCCTCTCCGGATTCCCGAAATCGTCGGTGAATGAAACATCACCCAGCGATGAATAGATAAGGCTCCCGTTTATAACCTGCTTGTTATCGAATCTGTAATATCCTGTAAGATAAGCGATATTGATATCGGGGACCAGATTCCTTAACCATGGAGAATATGCAATGCCAATACCTCCCTTTCCGTCAATAAATGCAAATTTTGCAGGATTCCAGTGCATGCTGTAAATATCAGGCGAGGTTGCAACACCGGCATCGCCCATCGCACCAGCCCTTGAATCTGGAGCAATGGTAAGAAAGGGGACAACTGTCTGGATAGCATTAAGTTCTCCACTGCTATCCTGAGCATTCAGCGAAGAGGAGATCGAAAGTGTAATTATTAGTGTAACTAATATTGTTATCCGGCTTTTTATTCTCATTACTGTCATAATGCTAAAGTGCAAATATAAAACATTTTTTTACCTGACTTATTGTCTATTTGTTATAAAATGATCATTTGTCCTGATACAGATGCAGTTTCACCACCTGTTGTCCTTACCGTAACATTGTAAGGGTAGAGGCCTCTTCCGACTCGTCTTCCCGACTCGCTGCTACCGTCCCATAATACTGGTGTTAACTGATACCCGGAGGAATAAACGGTGCTGTTAATGATCCTTATGATCCTGCCGCTCATATCAAATATCCTGATAGTTATTTCGAGCTCCTCATCAGGCCTGTTATGTTCGGCACTTATTTTTGTATCACTCACTATTGGATTCGGGTAATTCAGCAGATTCCTGAGAATGAATTTCCCGTCAGATTCAACAAGAAACAGTATTGATTTTTCTGAAGAATTATTGTAATTATCCCATGCTTTTAAAGTTAGAGAATGGCTTCCTTCGTCCAGGCCGTAAAGATCATATAATATTTTACCCCTTGTATAATTATCAAAATCATTCTCAAAATAATTGTTGAGAACAAATGATTTGTTCCTGTCATTATCAAGGTATGCCGTTACATCGTGTCCGATTCCTGAACCGGTGGTGTTAATTCCCCCTCTGTCTTCAATAATTGCCAGAATACGGGGATTACTATCTGTTAATCCGCCGTTCCTGAAAAGAGTATCATTTATAAACAGGCTGATATAAGGACCAGTTGTATCACAAACTATCGATTCGGTAAATCCTCCTACAATTATATCCGAGTAATAGCCATTCATATCGATATGTTGATCGGCAGCGTAATAACTGATCATTCCGGGACCGAATGAATAGTTGATATCTCTTGGTACAATGAAGGTGAAGCTGAATTTTCCGCCTGTAGCTTTTGTATTGCCGCTAAACAGAATATTATTCCTTATTTCAAATTGCATTGTCTGTCCACCATCATTAGCCAGTGTATTTATTGTTGAGACCTTATCGAACACAACAGGCGAAACAACACCATCAAAATTATCTATGGCAAGGCCTGAGTTATCTTCAAAATGTCCTGATATAGTTACTGTCGATAGGGCCTTCAGGCTGTCAGTATCACAGGTAATGCTTATATGGTTTATTGAATCTGTCACTACTCGCCCATGCCAAGGATATGCCAGTTGTAAAGCAGGGTCCCCCAGGAGAGAAAAATTCCTTTTGTTTGATCCGGATCCGGAGCTGTTTTTTGCCAGCCTGATAATATCTCCTAATCTGAGTGTATTACCGGAAGAATCCCTGTTAAAAGCATAATTATAAATATTCTTGTTAAGGAAATAATTTGGGGCTGAATAAACGACACGGGTTGTTGACATCAATGCAATGCCTCCTCCGTTCTCATTCAGCAGAACCTTTTCCCCTGCTGACATCTTCCCGGTCAATTCTCCTGTGATTTCGTCTAATACAGTATCATCAAACCTGCTGAATTCACAGGTGGCAGTAATGAATAACGGGAGCCTGGCCCCATTTGCCCAGGAGTTTATATCTTCCGTTTTAACCACTCTTTCATGAGCAAGACCGTTTTCGCTTCCATGTCCGATATAGTTGAAAATGAGGCACCCTGCATTAATACGGTTATTGATTGCCTTTACCACGTCGGGATATGATTGTCCGTTAACTGAAGTAACCTGTTTGAAGGCATCGAGATAAATTTTGTCGACGGTATATGCGGGGACTGAATCTCTCAGAAGTAAGGAAAGACCCTCAGCGTCAGACATGTGCGTGTTACTATCCTCGTCATCAGCAACCATACAGATTATATTCTTCCAGTCACCGGTATTTGAAGGATCAAGATAACGGACAATTTTAGAGACAATTATTCCTGCCTGAAGGGTATCTGCGACAGGAATGCGGCCGATGCCAATATCTTCCGTCCCTTCAGCTTCTCCTTCTCCATCCTCAAGGAGACCGTAGAAATCGTCGGAAGTAAATGAAGAGACAAAAATATTGGAATTCTGTGACTGGTATGTAGGGATGAAATTCGGATTTTTTGACGGTAATGTTTTATTTTCGAATGATCCGTCTCCAAAAAGCAAAAGATATTTAAGAGGATGTTGTGTACCGGCCTGTTTTATGTATTTCATCCTCAGAAAATTCCTGATCGCCACAATATCCGGCACGCCTCCCGAAAACTCGTTATAGATCTCTTCAGGCGTTGTAACCAGTGAAATTAATCCGTTTTCAGATTGATGCAGGTCAGCCAGCCTGTTGGCATATCGGATGAACAAAGGATGGGTTACTATAATCATATCCGCCGGCTCCGAACCATGAAGGTCCTGATTCTTTAAGGGAGTACTTTCTATTAGGGGTGTAATAAAATCCGAACCGTTGAACATAATAAAAGTTCTCAGCGAATCGGTCATGGCTTTGAAGATAATGTTATTCCCATTTCCGGTAAAATCTACTATGGCGGGATTAACCGGATCAGTGATATCCCAGATCATTGGATTACTTTCAGTTGTTGTGATGGTGAATTCTGTTATTTGTCCCGGAGCAACAGATCTTGAATCAGTGTAATATGATGCAGTTCCGATAAAGTGATTTTCTTTTCTTCCCTGGAGTATAACAAAATCCAGCCACCCAGAAGCGAAAGATTCTCCGTTATTATCAAATGTTATTTCAAATACCGGTGACGAAGAGTTAGGTGTAATGGAAGCAGATGAGTCGGTAATCTGTGCATATGTGCCGGTGGTGGTATACATGTTGACTGCCTGTACCTGCAGACTTTTTTGCAGTACCTCGCCTTCATGAAAACGGAAGACGGTTGATACCGGGGCGCGTGCAAGTACGCGTATCCTTATTTTTATTTCTTCATTTGATACAAGGTTTGTAAAACCGGGGTTTATGGTAATTCCATTAATAGATGACACACGCTGATACCACTCTCTGCCTGACTTTATCAGGTTTACGCTCTCCTTTTCGTGAATAAACAGAGCGTCGGATTCAGAAGAGAAATAGCCCGGAGATCCGGCAGGCTCTTCCAATACATCTGTTTTCCTGCCCGGTGTGATTCCTTCTGTTATGAAACAAAAGGCCGTATCTGAATAATTATGCCTGATGAAGTCGTATTCAACGGCTGATGAATTATATTTCCATCTTCCTGTTGCCTGACCGTAAAATAACAGATAATCACCTTCATTAAAAATGCCGTCGGGACCATTATCAAAATATAGACTCATTTCTCTCAGATCATCGGGTTTAGGATCATCATTATAATAGGAAAGCTGACCATAATTATTTGCATATATCCTTGTATTTGAAGGATCATCTATGCCAAGTTGTTTGAGTTTTGAGTAATCAATCCTGTAAATGCCATCTTTCAGCAATGCTGTCTTAAACCATACTCCTGATGATAAAACTGATGATGAAGTATAACTATTTTTGACCGCCTGGGCATTGATATGATTTGCCGGCAGAAGCAGAAGCAAAAATATACAGATTATTCGGGCCATTATTAATGGACAAAGATAGAAATGTGTATTATGTTTGTTAACTTATTTTGTTCTTTTGTAACAGGTTTAAAGTTAAAATAATAACGCTATCGTTGCGTTCTTATTGCAGGTATATTAATTATGTCAAAGCCTCAGTTGTGGATACTTATCTTACTCCTTATCCTCCCTGTCAGGATTTCTGCTCAGGAGGCCGGTTATGGAACTGGATACCATCTGACCATGGTCAGTAATCCTGCAATAACCGGAAGTGAAGGCGACGGATATTTAAGGTTATCGTACATGAATTTCTATCCCGGCAACACTTTTAACCTCCATTCTGCCAGCTTATCATATGATGGTTATTTCCCTTCTCTTCATGGTGGAGCAGGTATTTTCATTTCCAATAATTATCTCGGAGGGATAGTCAATGATCTTAGGGGAGGTTTCTCATATGCATATTTTTTCCAGGCAGGGAGGGACCTTTATTTCAGTTCGGGTCTTTCAGCCTCTTTTTATCACAGAGGTTACAGTTTTAGCGGAGCCGTTCTGCCTGATCAGATAGATCCATTGATGGGATCTGTTTTGCCCCCGGGAGAAATTTTGACTTCACAGGGACGTACTGTTTTTGACCTGGGTACAGGATTTATGTTTTTCACCGGTAAATTTTTCGGTGGGATCTCAGTAAATCACCTGGCTAAACCTGACCTGTCTGAAAGCGACTTTTCAGACAGCAGGCTGAAACGTAGTCTTTTTATACATCTCACCGGTGACTTTAACATAAACAGGGAAAAGAGCCTTGAAATACGTTCACTGGGAATGTTAAGTATAGAGAAGGGATATATTTCAGGGGCAGCCGGAGCTGTTTTTAAGGTTAGTCATCTGGCTGTCAATTTGTTACTATACGGCGATAATGAAAAAAATATTGATGCCCAGGCAGGATTTACTGTAAATGCAGGTACAATGATACTTTATTATAACTATCGTTTTAATATTTTCGCTGGTGAAAACCTGCTGCCATTTTCGCTTCTCCATCACACAGGGATAGCTATTCGTTTAAATAATGTTGATAAAAGAAAAGCCGTCAAAACAATAAATTTTCCTAAATTGTAGTTATATTTGATGTTTGAAAAGGCATTTTATTTAAAAATTATTATATTTGAATTTCATAAACGCTGTAAAACTAAAGGAGTTATGTGTAGATTAAAACCCTTACCTATTATAATTCTTGCCGCGAGTTTTCTTGTATCCTGTTTTGGAGGGAGAGGAGGAGATCCTAATGTATCTTCAACAACGGGGTGGGATTACAATAATCCGGATAATGGCGGATTTGAGGTTACGCTTAAAGCCGAACAGCAGACCGGGCCCGGGCTGGTCCTCATCGAAGGTGGACGCTTTACAATGGGGCAGGTACAGCAGGATGTATTGTTTGACTGGAACAATAAACCAAGAACAGTGACTGTATCGTCATTCTATATGGATGAGACAGAAATAAAGAATGTAGACTACCGCGAATACCTGTTCTGGCTGAGACGTGTTTATGTAGATTACCCTGAAGTTTACAGGAGATCACTTCCTGACACACTGGTATGGAGAAGTCCTATGGGATTCAATGATCCATATGTACAGTATTATTTCCGGCACCCGGCATACAATGACTACCCGGTTGTTGGTATTAACTGGCTGAAAGCTAATGATTACTGCCTGTGGAGAAGCGACAGGGTTAATGAACAGCTTCTTATCGATGAGGGAGAATTAAACCCCGATCCTGAACAAACAAATCAGAATAATTTCAATACTGAAGCATACCTGGCAGGACAGTATGAAGGTGTGGTTAACCAGTTGAGGGAGAGCCTTAATCCTAATCAGACCGAACGCAGGACTAATTTTGAAGATGGACTCCTTCTTCCAAGATACAGGCTTCCGACAGAAGCAGAATGGGAGTTTGCAGCATATGCCCTCAGGGGAAATACTTTTGAAGAGAGAATATATGAGAGAAGAATATACCCGTGGGATGGACATAATGTCAGGAATGCAGCCACTAAAAATCAGGGTGAAATGATGGCTAACTTTGTCCGTGGCAGAGGCGATATGATGGGTGTGGCAGGCAGCCTTAACGATAATGCCAGCATTACATCCGAGGTTAAATCATACTGGCCAAATGACTATGGACTTTATTGTATGTCCGGAAATGTTAACGAATGGGTTCAGGATGTCTACCGTCCCCTCTCTTCAGACGATGTTGACATGTTCAATCCCTTCAGGGGTAATGTATATACTGACCTTCGCAGAGATGCCAACGGTAATGTAGTTACAAAAAACAATCTGGGAAGATTATATGTAGACACTGTGAAAGATGCCGATGTAGCCAACAGGTATAATTACCAGAAAGGCGATTACAGGAATTACAAGGATGGTGACCTTCAATCGGCAATCCCTTCTGCTGCAGACTGGAATGTTGATGATGGCAGAGAGGCTTCAACCAGAATGTATGCACAGAATACAGGAGCAGGAGGCGGAAGCTCCGACTTTGTGACCCTTATTAATGATAATGCCAGGGTTTATAAAGGAGGATCATGGAAAGACAGAGCCTACTGGCTTAATCCTTCAACAAGAAGATTCCTGGATCAGGAAGAATCACGCGATGATATCGGATTCAGGTGCGCCATGATAAGGGTTGGAAGTCCCGCCGGATTCTAAAAGAGATCAATCTTTTTATGAATAGCCTCATTATGGTCGCATAATGAGGCATTTTTTTGAGTATATGAAAACGGAACACCTCTACCATCTTTTCAAAGAGTCATCAGGTATCTCCACAGATACCCGTACAATAACCGGGAACCAGATCTTTTTTGCTCTCTGGGGCGAAAATTTCAATGGTAATAAATTTGCTGCTGAGGCAATTACAAAAGGAGCCTCATGGGCTGTTATTGATGAGGATGCCTATGAGACGGAAAAAACAGTTCTCGTTGACGATTGCCTCATGGAACTTCATGCACTTGCCACACATCACAGGAAAGAGATGAAAGTGCCGGTACTGGCTATTACCGGGTCTAACGGAAAAACAACAACAAAGGAACTTATTGCTTCTGTACTCTCCGGAAAATTCAGGGTACATTCCACCAGGGGAAATCTTAACAACCAGATTGGTGTTCCGCTCACAATTCTCTCAGCACCCGAAGATACCGAAATTATGGTTATTGAGATGGGTGCCAGTCATGTCGGTGAAATTCGCACACTATGTCTGATAGCTAAACCTGACTACGGGATGATCACCAATGTCAGTCCTGCCCATATTGAAGGCTTTGGAACCCTGGAAGGGGTATGGAAAGCGAAGACGGAACTCTTTGAGTATCTCAGGAAAATAAATGGTATCGCTCTTTATAATGATAAAGACAACCTTCTTACAGAAAAAATATTCAGACTTGTGAACAGGGCTGTACCATTTTCAGATCCGACAGGTATCGGGCTCACTGTTATCCCCGAACCATCTGATCTGACCCTTGCTCTTACAGTGAAATACCATCACAAGGTATATAAAATAAAGACCAGGCTTTTCGGAAGCTTTAATACAGAGAATATAAGGGCTGCAATTGCAACCGGATTATTCTTTGGAGTAAAGATGGAAGATATTGTTAAAGCTGTCGAAGATTATAACCCGGGAAACAACCGGTCACAGATCATAAAGACAAAAAATAACACCGTTATCTGTGATTCATATAACGCTAATCCTCTCAGCATGAAACTGGCTATTGAATCTTTCTCACACATTACGGCCGAAAATAAAATTTGTATTCTGGGCGATATGCTTGAACTCGGCAATAAAAGTGAAGAAGAGCATATCAAGATCCATAAAGTACTGAGTGACAATAATTTAAGGAATGTAATACTGGCCGGACCAATGTTCAGTAAGGTCTCAGCAGGCTTCAGATTCAAGACTTTTCCCGATGTAAAAAAGCTTAAGGAATTCCTCAAAAGCAAACCCCTGAAAGGCAATCATATTCTTGTAAAGGGTTCCAGAGGGATGGCCCTGGAACAGATATATGACCTTCTTTAGATGAACCGGGATCTATGAGGTATCCCCGCTCAATCGAACGTAACATTGACAAGCAGTACTTCCGATTTGCTGCCTGATCTTATCCTCGGTCCCCACAGACCGAAACCTGAAGATACAATATACTGAGTATTGCCTTTTTTCAGGTATCCGTAACTTAATTCGTAGATTTTCCGGGTTATGTAGTTAAGAGGCCACATCTGTCCATTATGTGTGTGACCTGACAGTTGAAGGTCAACCCCCTCTCTTTCTGATTCTTCAAGGTTGAAAGGCTGGTGGTCAAGAACAATTATGGGTTTTGAGTGGTCAATATTCTTCATGAGCTCTTCAAGGGGCATCCGTACTTTACCATAGAATCGGCGTGCATCCCTGTCGAGTCTTCCAATAAGTTGAATCCCCCCGGGCAGGATTACAACTTCATCTTTCAGAACCCTGATCCCCTTGCTTTCAATATAAGGAACCGTTCGATCGGCGCCACCTATAAATTCGTGATTGCCGGTTATTGAATAGAGACCATCTTTTGTATGCGGACCCGTAAAATATTTAAGCAGATCTCCCCTGAGAACCGGACCGAGTTCACCGTCTACAATATCTCCAAGGAGAAATACGACATCAGGATGCATTTCCTCAAGTATTTCCGATAGTTTCTTAATGCTTCTTTTACGGATAATACTGCCTAGATGGATATCGGAAACAGCTGCAATCCGCAAAGTCTTAATGTCATTTGCTTTTTTATTTATAGTAATGTCATATTTTGTTATAACAGGCAGAACTGCGTTTATAAATCCGCCGGTGATCAATAACACTGCAATGCCCGATGTTATCAGAAATGCCCATCTCCTGTAGAGCATTATGTTATTACTGTTTAGGAGCCCGGGTATCTTTAAAACAAGGGCTACTATATCGGAAAGGAGAAGGAACATAATGGCATACAGCATAAATCCCATCCAGAATCCTCCGATAACATTAAGTATATCTGTAAAAACTGAAGAATGTTTTGATTCGAGGATCTTGGCTGCAACGAAGGTAAATGACAGCAGGATAAATAATAATGTGTAAAGCAGCTTATGTTCGCGCGGAGGAGGTAATATATTATATCCCTTAATAAAGATATAAGCATTTCCAAGGGAGTAGACTGTTAACACTATCGAGATGAATATAAGAAACTGTGAATTTTTCATCAGATCAGATGTTTAATTTGAGGCTGTTAAATGTCTTTTTACCTTTAATATAAAACTTAAATACGACACACTTGTTCAATACCAAACCAACATGTTCATTCCCGCAAACAGATCTAATTATTTCTCTTTTTTTCTTAAGTTTATCAAGATGCCTGTAATAATCTATATGTGCTTTCCATACTGCCCTGACACTGCTGAACTGACCTTTAACAAGGAAGAAGAGAGCAGCCGTACCATCGAGTAATTTCCTTAGAAGAAGTACCTTTTTAATTTTGTTGTCAGGCAGGTTTTTGAATAGCAGGTAGAGGCTGTTACGGAAGTTAAGGTATGTTTTGAACGGGGAAGTATATGGAAGGGTGCCTCCGCCGATATGAAATACTTTTGAATCTGGAATAAAAGAAACACGGTATCCTGACAGGTGAAAACGCCAGCAGAGGTCTATTTCTTCCATATGAGCAAAGAAATCTGCATCGAATCCGCCACACTTTTCCCATGCTTCGGCCCGTACTGCCATACATGCCCCGGTTGACCAGAAAATATCTGTCGTATTATCATATTGACCGCTATCTTTTTCAATATGGTTCAGGATTCGTCCTCTGCATAGAGGGTATCCGTACTTATCGATAAATCCGCCTGCTGCACCCGCATATTCAAAATGATCCCTTTTATGATAAGAGAGTATTTTAGGCTGGCATGATGCAACATCCGGATTCTGATCGAGGTATTCGATCAGCGGTTTGAGCCACCCTTTAGTTACTTCAATATCAGAATTAAGCAGGACATAATATTGTGCATCAATATGTTCAAGAGCAAGGTTATACCCTTGTGCAAAGCCATGGTTTTCTTCAAAACTGATTAGCTTTACATCTTTGTGATGTTTGCTTATCCAGTCAATGGATCCGTCTGTTGAACCATTATCAGCCACATACAGGATTGTCTCTTCATTGACAGTATTGCTGATTACCTTGTCAATGAACATTTTCAGGTATTCAATCCCGTTCCAGTTCAATATAACCACTGCTGTTTTAACCATCCGTTTTCTCCCGTTTATGTTTCCATCTGCGGTGGCTCCAGAGCCAGAATTCAGGTTTCTGTCGGATTATTTCCTCGAGCCGTTTGACATGTCTTTCGGTGATAAGCTCTTCAGGAAGCCCTGACGGATGCTCAAATAATAGTTCTGCTGTTAAGTTATAATAACCTCTTCTGATTTTCTGAACGGTTAAGAAAACTACCGCCATATCATATTTTGAAGCAATCTTTTCAGCGCCGAGGTAAACAGGAGTATCCTGGTTCAGGAAATTTGTCCAGAATCTTATTTCTTCTTTTGGCGGTGTCTGGTCGGCCATAAATCCATACAATGCCCTTCTGTCATTTTTCCTGTTCTTTATTACTTCCCTGACTACGTTTGACATTGCAGTAACGTCACAATCATTGGCTGATCTCAGGTTAAACATGAACCTGTCGAAGTATTTATTGTGTAACGGCTTGTAAATGGGTACATTTCTATGTTTTGTATAGCGCGGTAGTATATTAGTCCATTCCCAGTTTCCATAATGTCCTGTTATAACCACAACATCACGGTTCTCATTATATAGTTTCTCAAAAAGTTCCGGATTTATTAGAGGGATCCTTCTGAACTGTTGTTTGTTACTCATATGTGGAAGCTTGAGGACCTCTATGAACAGGTCACACAGATGATGGTAAAATTTCTTTTCAATAGCAGCACGTTCCTTTTGGCTTTTTTCAGGGAAAGCATTTTTCAGGTTTGTTTTCACCACTTTACGGCGATAGCCGGGGAAATAATACATAATCGGAAAAAGGAGGTCAGAAAGGATAAAAAGGATACTTAGCGGTAAAAGGGTAATTACCCAATTAACAGCATAAAACATATAGAATCCTATTGCTCCCATTTTCAGCGGAAATTTAACCGAGCATAAATTTACTCACATTTTCCATAAGTTCAGGAAAAACCAGTTTGTTGGCTGCAACTATCTCGTTTCCGGAAATATTATTCTCATTGCCTGAGAAATCGCTTACACAGCCACCGGCCTCTCTGACAAGAAGAATACCTGCTGCAACATCCCAGGGATTGAGCCCATATTCATAGAAGGCTTCAAACCTTCCGCAGGCGACATATGCAAGATCTATAGAAGCAGATCCCAGTCTCCTGATGCCATGTGTTATTTTGCAGAAGTGAGCCAGGCTCTGCATAAAGTTACCCAGCCGGCTGAAATCGTTGTAGGGGAATCCTGTAGCTATAAGGCTGTGTGCAAGGGCAGGAGCATCAGATACATGAACAGGTTTATCATTTAGCCATGTACCTCCATCTTTCCATGATGTAAATATCTCATCACCCCCTGCTTCATATACAATCCCGATAACTATTTCATTATCTTCCATGAGAGCTACACTAATTGCATAAGGGTGCAGCCCATGCAGGAAATTTGTGGTGCCGTCAAGGGGATCAATTACCCAGCAATATTTTTCTCCTTTTTTTGAAGAGGTGCCCTCTTCCGTGATGAATCCGGCTTCAGGCAGAATAGCTTCCAGCTTATCCACCAGCATCTCTTCTGCACCTTTGTCAACATAACTGACAAAGTCATTCATTCCTTTGGTTTCTGTTCTCCCTTTATCAAACCGTAATAATTCTTCCTGAATGAAGTTACCCGTTTCACGGATGGCAACTACAGTCTCACTGCAAATAATTTTATAATCAATCATATATCAATTAATTATTTCAATACTCATTTTACCTGAAGGTGATATCCCTTTCATCCTTACTTTTTTTATCTCTCCCGCAAGTCCATTCTGCCAGGGGTATTCAACCCTGAGGTAGTTACCTGAAAAACCACTTATCAGTTCCCTGGTTCGTGTTTTTTCAAAAAGAACATCTGCAATTTGCCCGATGTTCAGATTCATGAACTGATGATGTTTTAATTCAGAGAGTGATATTAATTTCCTGCTTCTTTTTTCCTTTTCTTCATGGCTTACTTTTTCAGGCAATCCGGCAGCTTTTGTTCCCGGTCTTTCTGAGAATGTGAATACATGCAGATAGGAAACCGGGAGCTTTTCAATAAAAGCATATGTCTCTTCAGAGTCATCATATGTTTCTCCCGGGAAACCGGTTATTATATCGGCCCCTATACCGGCAAAGGGGATGGTTTTTCTTATCATTTCCACCCTGTCGGCAAAGAGCTCTCTTTTGTATCTTCTTCTCATAAGCCTCAGAATTTTGTTGCATCCGCTTTGCAGGGGTATATGAAAATGAGGTAGTATTTTATTGTTATCCCGAACCAGTTTAATAAGTTCATCAGAAAAAAGATTGGGCTCAATTGACGATAATCTTAATCTCTCTATACCCGTCACGTTAACCAGTTCCTTTATTAGTAATATAAATGATTCACCGGTAGATTTGCCGAAATCACCGATATTAACACCCGTAAGCACTATCTCTTTAATGCCTTTGCCTGAAATGTTTTCGGCCTCATTGACAAGTGATGCTATGTCGGGATTTCTGCTGTGGCCTCTTGCCAGGGGCACAGTGCAATAAGAGCATCCATAGTCACATCCATCCTGGATCTTTAAAAATGAACGTGTTCTGTCTCCAGCAGAACAGGCATTTATGAATGTGTCAGAGGGGGAGAGGGCACAGGAATAGACATCTGGTCTGCTTCGCTTTTTTAAGTTTGAGATGTAATATGATATATCAAATTTTTCGTTGGTCCCCAGAACAAGATCCACACCCGGAATTGATGATATCTCCTGCGGTTTGAGCTGGGCATAGCATCCTACGACTGCAATAAAAGTACCGGGTGACTGGTGAATAAATCTCTTTATTGCCTGGCGGCATTTTCTGTCAGCGGTATCAGTAACGGAGCATGTGTTAATAATGTATATATCAGCTTGTTGTGTAGAGGGGACTCTCTCGAATTGATCTTCGGGAAATAATCTTGATATGGCTGATGTTTCGGTAAAATTAAGCTTACAGCCAAGAGTGTGAAAAGCAATCTTTTTTTTTGTCTGGTTGTTCATCCCCCGCTTCTGCAAGCTTATTTCTGGAGTTTTGTTAAATAGACATTTCTGAAATCAATCTCTTTACCTTCGCTTACTGAAAAAATTTCAGCCGGATCAACTGAGGCATCACGGAGATAAAAAACCCAGTTAGTAAAATGGGAACCATTGAAGAGTTGATCTTCATATTCTTTATTTGTTTTTGCTTTTACGGATCCAGGCTGGGCTGAAGCGTTTAATGACAATCCCGTAGGAGCTAATGTAAGGAGTAAAATAACAAAGGTTGAATTATTTCTCATAATGAAGATGTTTTATCTTTTACAATAATTTGCTTGCCAATTCAGCCAGAAAACTGCGTTCTCCCTTAACAAGGTTAACATGAGCAAATATATCCTCATTTTTCATCTTATCAGAAAGATAACTTAATCCGTTTGAAGCTGTGTCGAGATAAGGGGAATCGATTTGTTCGATATCTCCTGTGAATACCATTTTTGTATCTTCTCCGGCACGGGTAATTATGGTTTTTATTTCATGCGGCGTCAAATTCTGAGCCTCGTCAACAATAAAGAATATGCTGGAAAGACTTCTTCCTCTTATGTATGCAAGAGGTGTAATAACCAGTTTTTCTTCCTTCATCATATCGTTAATACGAAGAAATTCCGGACTCTGGTGACTGAATTTGTGTTTAATGACTGTGAGGTTATCATAAAGCGGCTGTACATAAGGATCCATTTTTTCCTTAATATCACCGGGAAGGAATCCAAGATCACGGTTAGCCAGGGGAACAATCGGACGGGCCAGAAAGATCTGTTTGTACCTTTTATGTTGTGCAAGAGCGGCTGCAAGAGCCAGGAGTGTTTTCCCGGTTCCTGCCTTGCCGGTAAGAGAAACCAGCTGAATGTCAGGATTGGTCAGAGCTTCCAGTGCAAAGGTTTGTTCAGCATTCCTCGGATCAATACCATAGGTTGTTTGTTTTATTACTCTGTTAAGCAGATTATTGACAGGATTAAAATGAGCAAGTGCGCTTGCTCCATTATTCTTCATAATATAAAACTGATGACCTTTGAGTTCCGGTTCAAGATTAAACTCATCAGAGCTTACCCCCTCAGGAAGCTCATAAAGCTTACTAATCAATCCCTGGTCAACTCCTTCCAGTATCCTGATTCCTTTATATAGTTCATCAATATTAGCAACTTTGTCATTCTGATAATCCTGTGCCATGATCCCCAGAGACTTAGCCTTCATGCGGAGATTTATATCCTTTGTAATCAGAACAACAGTTTTGTTTTTGTTTGCAATGCAAACATATTCTGCAATAGCCAGGATCCTGTGATCGGATGTTCTTTCAGGGAATGACTGATTTACCTTCTCGGAAAAATCCTTACCTGTTTCAATGTGCAGGTTACCACGGTTCTTACCCAGCGGGATATTTGCTGTAAGCAGCATATCTCCCGATAATTTGTCAAGCTCCCTCGTGAATTCCCTTGCATGGAAATTGATTAGATCATTCCCTCTTTTGAACTTATCCAGCTCCTCAAGAACCACAATCGGAATTATCACATCATTCTCTTCAAAATTATAAATGCATTTATAATCATGAAGAATCACATTGGTATCTATAATAAAAAATTTCTTATTCTTTTTTTTTGCCATACCTAAATTCTTTATAGTCAATAAAATATAATAAAACACTCATACCTCTGCCGAGTGCAAAAATAGCGAAAATATGGTATTTATTGGCAGGCATGTTGAAAGTATGTTAATTTGTAGTTTTGAGTTTGGAGTGACTAAAGTATTAAAGTTGAAAAAATTATATGCCCGAACGCCAGACCATCCTTTGCTAAAACTACTGATGGCAATACGCTAAATCCTTAACATCTGTCTCAATGAATTATCGTAAAACATTAGAATATCTTTATTCTCAACTTCCTGCATATCACCGGATTGGCAAACCGGCATATAAAGACAACCTTTCCAATACAATTGCCATGGATGACCATTTTGAGCATCCTCACACTAAATACAAAACAATACATATTGCCGGCACTAATGGCAAGGGTTCTGTATCATATATGATCGCTTCGGTTCTTCAGGAAGCAGGTTACAAAACAGGCCTTTACACATCTCCCCATCTTAAGGATTTCAGGGAGAGAATCAAGGTGAATGGCAAAATGATCCCTCAAAAAGAGGTCACAGCTTTTGTGAAAGAAAACCAGACC
>CAZHRV010000236.1:0-8261 GCA_964535035.1 uncultured Rikenellaceae bacterium | reverse complement strand
GGCTTTTAATGCCGGCGCATAACCCGATACCACACCCACTATAAAACATACTGCCACACCCATTATTACCCATAACCAGGGAATAACAAAATTTGATTTCAGCATTGAAGATACAACATTTCCGATAAGAATCCCAAGAATTATGCCAAAGGCACCACCAAGCTGCCCTATAAGTATGGATTCGAAAAGAAACTGGTTTTGAATTGTTCTCGGTTTTGCCCCGATAGCTTTTCTGACTCCAATCTCCCTGGTACGTTCGGAAACAGATACCAGCATGATATTCATCAACCCTACCGCAGCCCCGAACAAAGTCACAAGACCTATTATTGTAGCCGCCAATGTCACATACTTAAGATTCTCAAGTAATAACTGAACAATATTATCACTCTTTGAAATATTGAAATCAGACTCGTCTCTCGGATCAAGGTTCCTGACAATTCTGAAAATTGCTTCCGCTTCACCTGTCATAATATCGAGATTCACAGGATTGAATGGCATAATAGTAATGTTGAAATTCATATTCGGACGTGAAAAGTATTGCCGTGCCGTAGTAATAGGTATGAAACAAACATTATCGGTATTGAGTGCACTGGCTCCTTTGCTTTTAAGGATTCCTGAAACCGTAAATTTTAATCCTGCCACGGATATCTCCTTACCAACAGGGTCAAAATCAGGTGGAAATATATCCTTAACAATTTCTGTTCCAATCAAAATCAGCCTTCTGTTAAGCTGTATCTCATCAGGGCTGAAATTCCTCCCTGATGAAATCTCATAACCGGAAACAGCAAGATAATTCTCATCCACCCCGGTAAGGTAAATAGTCGGGTTAGTCTCTTCTGATCCATACTTAACAGTCGTCATACTCGAGGCATTGAAGAAGATCGATACCCATGCCGGCTCTTTGAACCTTTCCTTGAATTCAACTGCCTCCCTGAAGGATATCCGGGAGTGATTTTTCACCCTGTAATTTGCTTCTCCCACAATAATAGTCATTCCTCGCGAGGTTATCGTAAATGAATTGGCTCCCATCATCGTGAACTGATTCGTGAGCGAGGATTTTATGGCATCAATAGCCGTAAGTATCCCAACCAGCGCCATAATGCCAATTGCAATTATACATATGGTGAGAATCGCTCTTACCCTGTTGGATATAATAGCCTTGACAGAGATCCTTAAATTCTCGCGGAACAGTCCTATTTTTAAACCAAGCTTTGTCAACTTTTACATCCGGAAAGTGATAAAATAATAAAAGTACACTTTTTTTCAATTCTGCAGAATTCTCATAAGGAATAAATGTTCTTTACAACAATGATTGAACCGCTCCGCGGTTCGATGCTATCCCCCAATATTATAGCTAGTAATTATAAAATCCTTCAGGGATTTATATCTGATCGATAATCCAAAATAATGTGTATTATTCTGATAATAAAGTGTATTCTGAAGATAATAAATCCCGGAGGGATTTCACAAATACTAATAATCTGAATGCAAGAGTTTTGAGAACCCCAGAGGGGTTCCATTAAATTACTTTTTGCTCTTTCTTAAGAAAATAATTAAGAATTTAGTTGCATAACTAATAATTTCGTTATATATTTGTTTGTAAATACGCGATGCATCGCGTCTCCAAAATGTAATATAAAGAATACAGTAATAAAATGAGAGAATTAACCCGGGCCGAAG
Organism: uncultured Rikenellaceae bacterium; assembly: GCA_964535035.1. Classification (GTDB taxonomy): domain Bacteria; phylum Bacteroidota; class Bacteroidia; order Bacteroidales; family VadinHA17; genus LD21. The sequence goes on along the minus strand of CAZHRV010000236.1, from coordinate 6,581 downwards.
AACAGGTGATGCAGGTACTCTGGAAGATAGAAAAGGGTTTTGTCAAAGATGTTCTGGAACACTTTGAAGATCCGAAGCCTGCATATAATACTGTAAGTACCATTATCAGGATTCTACAGGACAAAGGATTCGTGAACCATAAAGCGTATGGAAGAACTCATGAATATTATCCTGTTGTATCGAAGGATGAGTATTCTAAATCTCATCTCAGCTCCTTTGTAAATGATTATTTCTCAAACTCTTTCGGGAAAATGGTAAGCTTCTTTGCCAAAGAGAAAGAGATTTCCGTCAAAGAGATGGAGGAAATCATGAAGATCATGGATGGTGAAGTGAAAAAACAAAAAGCAAAAAAATGAATCCACTGTTGTTATATATGACAAAGGTTGGGCTCTCCATTGCTGCCTTATATATTTTTTATCTTCTTTTCCTGCGGAGAGATACTATGTATGAACGAAACCGTTTTTTCATCCTGCTTTCCTTTCTAACATCACTGATTTTCCCTCTGATAATAATAGAAACAAAGCAACCAGTTGATATACAGTTTTTTGGAGGAAGCCTATCGGCAATCATCGTTAATGAAAATGCTGATCCTTCCATTAGCAGTACTAATTTATTTCCGTTTATTAACTGGAACAGTATCATTTTTTTAATCTATATAGTTGGAATCATTGTATTTGGTATCAAGTTGATTGCAGAGATCTTAAGCCTTATAGTCCTGATAGCCAGGCAAAAGAACGATAAAAATAATATTATCCGGCTCAAAACCCGGAATACTTCAGGATTTTCTGCTTTTGGTTATATTTTCATCTATAACGGATCTTCATCGCTTGAGATCGATGAGATAATCAGGCATGAACAGAAGCATCTGGACAGATACCATTTTCTTGATATTATTTTTCTTGAAGTAATTAAAGTTCTTCAATGGTTCAATCCATTTATCTATCTGTTTGACAGGTCATTACGTGAAGTACATGAATTCCGGGCTGATGAGGAGTGCCTGAATTCAGGTATTACTGTACAGAAATACCAGGGTATTATTCTTAATCAGATCTTCAGGACCAGCATTTTCAATGTTTCAAACAGTTTTTCAAATCCTACTCTTATTAAAAAACGAATGATCATGATGACAAAAAAACGTTCAAAAACTCTGGCAAACCTGAAGATACTTCTGGTTTTGCCTGTACTGTTTTTGTTGCTGATTTCATTTTCAACCTGTGCAACAAAAAAGAAATCAGATGTTACATTAACAGAGGCTGCTCCGCCGCCTCCACCGGTATCAGCCAATTATGAGGATAAGAAAATGGAAGTTATCAGTGTTCCCTATGAACCATCAGGATCACGGGAGCCTGAACCATTTGTAGTTGTTGAGGAGATGCCGATGTTTGAAGGTGGAGAATCAGCCTTGCTTATATACCTGGCTGAAAATATAATCTATCCTGAATCGGCTAAAAATGCCGGAATAACTGGAAGAGTAATAATCAGATTTTGCGTGACAGAAACCGGAGGCGTTGACCGGATCTCAGTGCTGAAGGGTGTTGATCCTGCTCTTGATGCTGAGGCAATAAGAGTTGTATCCGGGTTGTCGCAATTTAAACCTGGCCGGCAGGGAGGCGTTGCAGTACCGGTATGGTACATGGTACCTGTAACATTCTCGCTCAATGATGATAAAAGCATAATATCTCCTGCGGAAGGAAAGCAGGAAGAGTATGCGGTTGTTGCAGATACTCCTCCTGGAAGCAACAAAAGCAAGGAGCCATTCGTGGTTGTTGAAGAGATGCCACAATTCCCTGGAGGTGATAGTCTGTTGCTTAAATACCTTACTGATAATATTCGCTACCCCGAAGTTGCCAAATCAGAAAAAATCATGGGCAGAGTCATTGTGAGATTTTGTATTACTGAAACAGGAAGTGTTGATCAGGTAAAGGTTATTAAAGGAGTTCACCCTTCACTTGATGAAGAAGCAGTAAGGGTTGTATCTTCACTACCCCAATTTAAACCTGGCAAACAGGGGGGAGTTGAAGTACCTGTATGGTACATGGCGCCTGTAACATTTTCGCTATCCTCTTCAACTCAGAGCAACTAACTCATTAAGCCTGCCGAACAAAAAGAGTAATAAGAACCTATAAACAGCCCTGTTATAAATCCACTTGTTATATATATGATAAAATCTGCATTTTGCATCGAAGTATGGTATATGTTGCCGATAACCTATACCCTGTAAATAAATCATTTCTGGATTTATAATCCTTGTAAACCGGCCTTATTTTGGGGCCGGTTTCTTTATTAATAACATGTACTCACCTTCTTTCAAAGTTGAAACTAATCCTTCCCCTATCTTCTTCCCTTATCGTTTAAAGGAAGGAGACGGAGGAATGGTTAAGAACTTTAAAGGAATCGGAGTAATGTTCAATATATCTAATTTAAATTCTATAAATTTACACCCCACAATCAAGATATGTATCTGCAGCAACGCATAGAAGCTTTTTCAACACTTGGAGAGATCCTGCGGAACGCCCTTGCAGGCAAACAGAATATATTTACCAATAAGATAACGCAGCTTATTGAATCCCAGCATATCAAAAATCCATGGTTCACCTCTGAGAATGTAACATTGGCCCTTAAAGCCATTTCTGATGAACTTACAGAAGAAAATCTTATCCTGTGGACCAGCTCCTATCCTGCTCTCAATCATACTTTTAAACCGGCGAACGTCGGTATAATCATGGCCGGAAACTTACCCCTTGCAGGATTTCATGATTTCCTTTCAGTTCTTATCTCAGGAAACAGGGTTATAGCTAAAACAAGCTCAAAGGATCCGGATCTGATAAACCTGATAGCTGATATTCTTATTTCTATAAACAGAGATTTCAAAAACAGAATATCAATCGTAGATGGGATACTTTCCGGTTTTGATATGGTGATTGCCACAGGCAGCGATAACAGTTCAAGATATTTTGAGTATTATTTTGGGAAATATCCTCATATAATAAGAAAGAACAGGAACAGTATAGCAGTTATTGACAGCAATGAAAGTGATGCTGAACTGGAAGCGCTCGGATTGGATGTTTTCTCATATTTTGGACTGGGCTGCAGAAACGTCTCAAAATTGTATATCCCGGAGAAATATAATTTTTCGAAAATGATAAACAGTTGGGAAAAGTATTCGGTATTGATGAACCATTCGAAATATGCCGGCAATTATGATTTCAGCAAAGCAATCTTACTTGTCAACAGGGAGAAATTCATGGATACGGGCTTTCTCCTCCTTAAGGAAGAGAATGGTCTGTCATCACCTGTAGCAGTCCTGTTCTTTGAATACTATAATACACCAGAACAGCTGCATGAGATTTTTGAGAACCGCAAGGATAAGATCCAGTGTATTACCGGCAGGGATTTTCTGCCCTTCGGCAGTTCTCAATCTCCTGCCCTGTGGGATTATGCTGACGGAATTGACACAATAGAATTTCTTCAAAAAAAAAATATTATCTTGCACCCGTCGAATAAGAATATGTCATGGTTTACAAATTTGTAGTATTATCAGATGAGGATGAGTCGTTTGTGAGAGAATTTGAATTTCTGGATTCTCACACTTTGTTGGATTTTCATAATATTTTACAGGAGGAACTGGAATTTGATAAATCACAAATGGCATCTTTTTACCTGTCCACTGATAACTGGGAAAAAGAGGAAGAGTTTACCCTGTTCGATATGGGTACTAGTTCATCAACAATGGAAGTTGCTGTTCTTGAGGATGTTATCTTTAAGAAAAATCAGAAATTGCTATATGTCTTTGACTTCTTCAACGAGAGGGGTCTTTTTGTTGAATATACAGGAGAATCAGAAGAGATAGACGACCGCGAATACCCCTCCTGTACTAACTCCAAAGGGATACCGCCAAAACAGGTCGTATTCGGAGGCACCTCCAGAAAGCTCTATAATAATATAGTCGTTTCCGATGACGACGAGGATGAGGATGATACGGAAGTTGACGATCTCTTCCTTGATGGCGATAATGAAGAGCCCCCGGGCGGCTTTGAAAACGAAGATTCCATAGGCGAGGAAGAAGATTAGTCTCCTCCCGGAAATAATCCGCATGAAAAATATTCTGATAGTTCTTGTCGGTCCGACCTGTGTCGGGAAGACTGATCTTTCAATTCAGATTGCCCGTCATTTTAGTTGTGAGATAATCTCTGCAGATTCCCGGCAGTTCTTCTGTGAAATGAAAATCGGTACAGCAGTCCCTTCTGATAGTCATCTGGCTGCAATAAAACATTACTTTATCAGGTTCCTTTCTGTTAAAGATTATTACAGCGTGAGTTTTTTTGAGCGCGACGTACTTAAAGTGCTTCCTGGCCTTTTCGATAGAAACAACATCGCACTTATGACCGGGGGCTCAGGTATGTATATTGATTCTGTCTGTCACGGCATTGATGATATCCCTGATGTCAATCCGCTTGTCAGGGATAAATATATTAAAAAGTATCAGGATGAAGGAATAACCGGTCTGCGACTGGCACTTAAACTCCTTGACCCGGAACATTATAAAAAAGTTGACCTGAAAAATCCGAAAAGACTGATCAGGGCCCTTGAAATATGTGAGACTACCGGGAAGCCATATTCCACCTTCCTTACAAAACGAAAGCGGGAAAGGGATTTCGGGGTTATCAAGATCGGTATTGAAAGACCCAGGGAAGAGCTGTACAACAGAATAAACCAGAGGGTTGATGAGATGATCATTAACGGGCTGGAGAAAGAGGCAAGGAGCCTGTTCCGTATGAGAGATTATAATGCACTTAACAGTGTGGGCTACAAGGAGTTCTTTGATTATTTTGAAGGGAAGATAACAAAAGAAAAAGCTGTTGACCTTATTAAGCGAAATACCCGCCGGTATGCCAAAAGGCAGATGACATGGTGGGGTAAAGACAAGGAAATTGTGTGGTTTGCTCCGGATAACTCAGGTGATATCATTGCCTTTTTGGAAAGGAAAATAAGGTCTTAAGTTCTTGCGGTTCTTCTATGATTACAAGAGGGTGTCTCAAAAGGCACCACCTCCCCCTAACCTTTCGGTCATGACGGGGTGGTTATTCATCTTTTGATACAGCTTCTTGTATTATTTTAGTCTCTTCAGCCTCCTTATTGTCTCCACCGGATCTTTTGAGTTGAAAACTGTGTTTCCTGCAACAAGTACATTTACTCCCGTCTCGATAAGTTTGCGGGCATTTTTCGTATCTATTCCACCATCTACTTCTATCAGAACATTATACCCGCCTTCATCGATCATTTTTCTTAATTCAGCAATCTTGTTATAGCTTTCCATGATGAATGACTGTCCGCCAAAGCCTGGATTGACTGTCATAATAAGCACCATGTCAATATATTGCAGGATATTTTTCAGAAGCATCACCGGGGTATGTGGGTTAATTGCGATACCGGCCTTCATGCCAAGTTTGCGTATCTCTGTTACTGTCCGCTGCAAGTGCACACATGCTTCATACTGAACCGTCAGGATATCTGCACCTGCCTCACGGAAACGGGTGAGATACCTGTCGGGATCCATTATCATGAGGTGCACGTCAAGCGGTTTTTTCGCAATTTTTTTCACATGTTCAATTACCGGGAAGCCGAATGATATATTTGGAACGAACACACCGTCCATTATATCACAATGTATCCAGTCGGCAATGCTTTTATTGATTAAAAGAATATCCCTTGCAAGATTTCCAAAATCAGCTTCCAGTATTGAAGGAGAAACAAGATGGCCCATTTAAGTTATTTTGGACAAAGATAGAAACAAATAGTTAACCGAGGTATGTCTTAAGTATTTTGCAGCGTGTTGTAAACTGTATCCTTTTAATTGCCTTTTCTTTTATCTGGCGAACCCGTTCACGTGTCAGGCTGAGTTCCTCTCCTATCTCTTCAAGTGTAAAGGGATGCTTCATCCCCAGGCCAAAATAGAGTTTCAGCACTTTTGCCTCGCGTTGGGAAAGTGTGCTGAGGGCTCTCCCTATTTCATAGGCAAGCGATTCGTTTATAAGGCTTTTATCGGGACTGGGTGTATCGTTGCTTTGAAGAATGTCGTACATGGTATTATCCTCTTCGGAACTCAGGGGAGCATCCATGCTTACGGTGCGGCCGTTTGTTTTAAGGGACTCTTTTACATCCTCAGGTATCATTTCAAGCATTTCTCCTATCTCCTGTGAGGAGGGTTCACGTTCATACTCCTGCTCAAGGCGCGCAAAGGCTTTGTTTATACGGTTTATCGATCCGATCTTGTTTACCGGCAAACGCACAATCCGTGCCTGTTCTGCCAGTGCCTGCAGAATAGCCTGACGGATCCACCAAACAGCATACGAAATGAATTTAAATCCCCGTGTCTCATCAAAACGCTGAGCTGCCTTCATAAGACCAAGATTGCCTTCATTGATCAGGTCAGGCAGGCTCATTCCCTGGTTCTGATACTGTTTTGCCACAGATACAACAAAGCGGAGATTTGCCTTTACGAGTGTTTTAAGAGCATCAGGATCACCGGATTTTATTCTTCTGGCAAGAGTAACCTCATCCTCAGGTGAAATAAGATCCAC
>CAZHRV010000235.1:0-4096 GCA_964535035.1 uncultured Rikenellaceae bacterium | reverse complement strand
TTGCATTGTCAATTAGTTTTAATTAAAATTTTCGGTCATGAAGAAACAAACGTTATTTTTTACAGGATTGGTTGTTTTACTAATAATTACAACCTGCCAGGTGAGGGCACAAGAAGAAGAGTCAAAATCAAATTTCAGTGTAGGTATCGATGTATTCACGAATTATATATGGCGTGGAACAAAATTCGGATCTGGTCCGTCTCTACAACCAAGCGTGAAGTTCATGACGGGAGGTTTGACTGTAGGTGTATGGGGCTCATTTGATGCAGCAGGTTATGCTGAAGCAGACCCGTACATTTCATTCTCTCTTCCGGTAGGTTTGAGCTTTGGAATAACTGATTATTACTACCCCGGACTCAATGTATTTGATTTTTCCAAAACTACCGGGAGTCATGCAATGGAGATAAATACATGTTTTACTACCGGTGGATTGTCACTAGGTGCTAACTATATTATAAATGAAGCTGGTGGAGCAGCAACAGCCGGTGGTGATATGTATTTCCAGGTAGATTATGCTTTCAGGAACTTCAGTTTGTTAGCAGGAGCGGGTGACGGATGGCATACAACCGACGGGGAATTCAATTTGTGTAATGTGGGCATTGGAACTTCAAAAGTTATTCAACTTACTAAAACGTTCTCAATACCTGTTACCGGGCAGGTAATCCTTAATCCTGACAGGGAACAACTATTTGTAGTTGCGGGATTTTCTTTTTAATGATTAATAAGAAAAATAAAGAATATAAAAGGCTTTTAAGACAGCCTCTCTTATTTTAAATTTAAAGTCTTCTATTCTTCTTCTTCTTCCGTATATGCTTTAATCACTGCTTCCTGCACTTCACCCGGTACCTGGATATATTCAGCAAATTTCATTGAATAGAATGCCCGTCCGCCTGTTATGGAACTCAGGGCTGTGGAATATTTGTTCATTTCAGCAAGAGGAACTCTCGCTTTGATAATCTCGAACCTCTTTTCGCTCGACATTCCCAGCACAATGCCGCGACGGCCCTGAAGATCACTGATCACATCACCCATACGGTCGGATGGGACCATGATCTCAACATCGTATACAGGTTCAAGGATCTTTGGGTTTGCATTTTTAAATGCAATGCTGAAAGCATTACGGCCGGCGAGCCTGAATGATATCTCGTTTGAGTCAACCGGGTGCATTTTGCCATCATAGACATAAACCCTTATATCGCGGGCATAGGATCCGGTGAGCGGACCCACTTCCATTTTTTCCATGATACCCTTGAGTATCGCTGGCATGAAGCGTGCGTCGATTGATCCTCCCACTATACAGTTAACATAAACAAGCTTACCGCCCCAGGCAAGATTTATCTCTTCGGTATCTCTGATTGACAGCTTGATCTCTTTTCCGCCTGTTTTCTGAATGGTCAGTGGCGATGATCCCTCTTCATAAGGCTCAATAATCAAATGTACTTCTCCAAACTGACCTGCACCTCCCGACTGTTTTTTATGGCGGTAATCTGCCTGTGCTGCTTTCGTGATTGTTTCACGGTATGGTATCTTCGGGGAATTGAAATTTGCAGGGATCCTGTAGATATTATCAAGATGCCATTTCATAATATTCAGGTGGTATTCACCCTGCCCGTGTACAATGATCTGTTTCAGTTCCTTTGAATATTCAATCAGGATTGTCGGATCTTCAAGGTGAATCTTATTTAGTGCTTCACCCAGCTTTTCATCATCACTTTCACTCACTGCTTTAATAGCCGTACGGTATTTAGGCTCAGGAAATATAACACCCTCATATTTCCAGTTATTTCCCTGTGTATTAAGGGTATGGCCCATTCTCGTGTTTTTCAGTTTCACGAAAGCGCCGATATCACCAGTGTGAAGTTCAGGGACTCTTGTCCTGTTTTTCCCGGCGCATATATAAAGCTGTGACAGTCTTTCCTTTGTACCGTTGTTGCTGTTTATAATGTCGAGATTTTCAGTGATCTTTCCGGAATAGACCCTGAAATAATTGATCTCTCCTATATGTTCCTCAATTGAAGATTTAAAGATAAAAACAGAAGTCGGTCCGGCAGGATTTTGTTTTACCTCTTCGCCTTTGTTGTTCTTTGGGGCAGGCATGTCGGTTATTGAGGGTGCTTCGTTTACTATGAATTCCAATAGCCGGTCAATGCCGATATTATTTTTTGCCGATATGCAGAATGCCGGGAACATGCCCCGTGATATAATACCTTTTGCGATGCCTAACCTTATCTCCTCTTCTGTAAGAGTGTCATTTGAGAAAAAAAGCTCCATGAGGGCTTCATCACTTTCGGCTGCTTTCTCTACAAGAGCACCGTGAAGTTCTAAGGCTTTTTCCTTATGTTCATCCGGGATATCACTAACACTGGCTTCCCCTCCCTCTTTTGGATACCGGAGCATTTTCATTGTAAGGACATCAATAACGGAATCGAAACCAACGCCCTCATTAACAGGAAATTGAATGAGTGTAACACTATTACCAAACCGATCCTTCATCATCTCATATGACTTATCGAAGTTGGTCTTTTCATGATCCAGTCCGTTCACAACTATGATTAGCGGCTTATTTTCTTTCTCGGCATGACGAAAATGTATCTCAGTACCCACTTCAACACCATTTTGAACATTTATTACCATAACTGCCGAGTCAACAGCATAAAGTGAAGAAATTACTCCGCCGCTGAAATCATCCAGGCCGGGCGTATCAAGGATATTTATTTTTTTGTTCTGAAATTCTGCATAAAGAACGGTCGAAAATATTGAGTTTCCGTTCTCATGTTCAATTGGACGATAATCGGAAACTGTATTTTTCCCGTCAATTGTTCCTCTTCTTTCTATGATACCGCCATTAAAGAGCATAGCTTCAGCAAGAGTTGTTTTTCCTGATCCTGAGTTTCCCAAAAGAGCAATATTCTTTATCTGGTCAGTCTGGAATGTTTTCATAACGGTCTGATTATAATATTATTTTTGTTGTGATTTTTGCCGGTTTAGCGCGGACAAAAATAATAATTTTTTAAAAACAGTTCCAGTAAGATAGCATAATATAAATATTTTTATTTTCTTTGCAACAGTTTTTTGAAACTCAGGAGTACCGGTTTTTCTTTCAAATGTAAGTTTACAAAACCTTTTTCTGCAGGAAAAGTCGGGAAGAAACCTGTCCACAACTTACGATTAAGTTTAGTTTCAGAATATGTTTTAAACCTGATTCAATGTGATTTCAGGAATGAAATGATTACGGGAATTATTGGTTTGGAGAAATATTTTGGATTGTTTATAAAACAAATAAATTAAATCAATACCTTTGCAGACCATTTTTTTGGGCAAAGATTAATACTAAAAATAACTGAAAATATGCCGACAATTCAGCAATTAGTCAGAAAAGGCAGGAAGGTACTTGTAGATAAAAGTAAAGCTCCTGCTCTGGATTCATGTCCTCAGAGAAGAGGGGTGTGTGTTCGTGTTTATACTACAACCCCTAAAAAGCCAAATTCTGCTATGAGGAAAGTAGCCAGGGTCAGGCTTACGAACCAGAAAGAGGTAAACGCGTATATACCTGGTGAAGGTCACAATCTGCAGGAACACTCCATTGTACTTATCAGGGGTGGCAGGGTAAAAGACCTTCCGGGAGTTCGTTATCACCTTATTCGTGGTGCACTAGACACATCGGGAGTAGATGGCCGTACTCAGAGAAGATCGAAATATGGTGCAAAAAGGCCGAAGAAGTAACATTAAAGAAATAAGATATGAGAAAAGCAAAACCAAAGAAGAGGATTCTGTTACCGGATCCCAAGTATAATGATCCGTACGTAACGAGGTTTGTTAACAATCTTATGTATAATGGTAAAAAGAACCTTGCTTATCAGATTTTTTATGACTCGCTTGACATAGTGGGTGATAAATTCAAGAGCGAGGGAAAAACTCCTCTTGAAATTTTCAAGCAGGCTCTTGAAAATGTTACACCTCAGGTTGAAGTTAAAGCCCGTCGTGTGGGAGGAGCTACCTTCCAGGTTCCCATGGAAATACGTACCGACCGTAAAGTAAGCATAAGCATGAAAAATATGATATCCTTTGCACGTAAAAGAACTGGCCACTCGATGGC
>CAZHRV010000234.1:0-6798 GCA_964535035.1 uncultured Rikenellaceae bacterium | reverse complement strand
ACCCAATGGAGATATGCCATCATGGCTTCCGCGGGTAGGTGCTGACTGGATACTCACCAAAACACTTGAAAATGTAGAATGGTTTGGGAGAGGTCCTCAGGAAAACTATCCCGACAGGAAAAGCGGCTATAAGACCGGGATCTACAATTCGACAGTGAATGAAATGTATGAACCCTATCTCATTCCGCAGGACAATGGTCTGAGGACAGACAACAGGTGGGTAAGGATAACCGATAAGGAAGGATTTGGACTTGAATTCAGCGGCAACAAACTGTTCAACTTCAATGCATATTCTTTTTCAACTGATAACCTGACAAAAGCACTTTATACTTACCAGCTCCAGCCGGCTGACTGTATTACTTTTAATTTTGATTATGCTACAAGCGGTGTGGGATGTACCGCAGTATCAGTATTTCCTGAATACCAGGTGATGCCGCAGAGATATGATTTCACAATTTATGTCAGGCCGGCACGATAATTTTCCAGCTATCCCTTATCAGGATATTATGATAACTATTGCCTGAAACATGTCATCCGTTAAGCCAAAACTGCAATCCGTAAGTCAGAATGTACATTTGTTTAACGAAAGGTTTAACTTAAGCATTGAATTTGACCTGATCGCAGTGTTCTTACAAAAGAATTATTTGGTTGATTTTGAATTGATTATATTTGTATAACTGTATTATACAACGGGGATTGATATGAAAGCTCTGAGATTATTACTGATTTTAAATCTGTTGTTCTTTTCCTGTTTAGCGGATGGAGAAACTCAGTCCATTGTTTCGACCTTCAGGATGAAAATTCCTTCCTTCATGAGGGGAGACACTTCAAGGATCAATAAGTTAACAAATGAAGGAATGAAATATCTTTCAAAACCTCAAAATTTAGAAAAGACAAAAGCATATATTGATACAGCGCTCTACCTGTGCGAGAAGGATGATATTAATATACCGGCAAATCTGCATTTGCTGATGGCGAGATACAACCTCACTATGGGTGATTATCTGAATGCATCGGGCGAGGCAACACTTGCCATGGAGAAGGCTGAAAAATCGGATGAAGATATGGTTCTGGCAAATACAATGTTCTTCCTTGGAGAATATTATAGACGTACCGGATTGTATAATGAGAGCCTTGATTATTATGCACGGGGAATCAGTCTGGCAGAGCAGAAGGGACTGAAAGGAATGATACAAAAGGGATATAGTGGTCAGGCGGATGTTTATAACTCTATAGAAAATATAGAAGAGTATGAGCAATCTTTAAAGAAAATGATAGAGGCATCACTGGCAGAAAATGATTCAGTTATTACATTAAGGGGATTCTATTATTACGGAACTCTTAAGGGAGAAAGAAGCAGGGATTTCAAACTCTCCGATTCATTGCTGACCAGATCATACGAAATTGCTGTGGCACTCAAAGATACAGGGATTATCTCAAGATCCCTGGGAAACCTGGGGTTTAGCTACTACCTCGCAGGGAATTATGAAACTGCTCTCTCCTTATATAACAAATCGCTAAAATACAGCATTCTAAACAGTGATTATGTAATGATATCCAATGCTTACGGAAACATTGGCACTATCTATCGTGATATGGGTGATATTGACAGATCGGTTACGAACTATAAAAAGGGGATTGAATATGCAAAAAAAGTAAACGACTACTACGAGCTTTACTGGATATACCACGATATAAGCAATATGTACCTTAAGCAAAAAGACACTGCAAATGCATATCTGAACTATGTCCTGTACAAGCAATATAGTGATTCAACCATGATAATGAACAGGAACCAGTGGGTATCAGATGCTACTATCAGGTATAAGGTAGATACACAGCAAAAAGAGGTTCAGCTGCTGTCGCTCAGATTAAAGAATCAACGGATTCTCAGCTATGCTTTTGGCAGTCTGGTAATACTGACCCTCGCAATTGCTTTTCTGATTTACAGGGGTACAAAGCTGAAGTCCAAACGGCGGATAAGTGAGATGAATCGTAAGATCTCCGAGATCCAGCAGGCTAACCTCAGGCAGCAGATGAATCCGCATTTCATATTCAACACCCTTAATTCGATACAGTATTACATGTACCAGCATGATAAGCTGGCGACAAATAATTACCTCACCAAGTTTTCAAGCCTGATGCGCAAAGTGCTTGAAAACTCACAGCACACCTCAATCCCTCTCAGTGATGAACTTAATGCACTGACTCTGTTTCTCGATCTGGAAAGCATCCGGTTCAAGGGCAGGTTCGATTATGAGATAAGTGTTGATGATGAGATAGATACACTGATGTATAAAGTACCTACCATGCTCATCCAGCCATATGTGGAGAATTCTATCTGTCATGGACTCATGACCCTGAAAACAAAAGGAAAAGTTAAGATTGACATTAAGCTTAAAAATGATTATCTTTTGTGCACTATTGAAGATAATGGTATCGGGCGTGATGCCGCACGTGAGAGAAAGACGAAGAAGGACGGTAATCATAACTCACTTGGCACACGTATAGCGGCATCGAGGCTTGAACTGGTTAATACCCTGTACGGATCAAGTTTGAAAACAACCTATACTGACCTTAAAAATGCTAAAGGAGAGGCTGTAGGAACACTTGTGGAAATACAAATTCCATTGATGACATGAGCAGGAAATTAAAAACAATTATCATTGATGATGAGCCTGATGCAGTAGATTTTATTTCCTCAATCATCTGTGAGTATTGTCCCGGGCTGGAAGTTGCAGGCAAGGCGTATGATATCAGTGAGGGTGTTCAGGTAATTAAGGATCAATTGCCTGACCTTGTGTTTCTCGATGTTGAGATGCCTCACGGCACGGGATTTGATCTCCTGGCAAATTTCCCTGAAAAGGAATTTGATGTTATATTCATAACTGCTTTTAACCATTATGCTATAAAAGCAATCAAGTTCAGCGCTGTTGACTATATTCTAAAGCCGATAAATGTCAATGAATTCATTGAGGCTGTGAACAAGGTGATGCAGAAAAGGTCAAACACCATGTTCAGAGGTAATGAGAATATCAAGGCTCTTCTTGAGAACCTGCGAACAGCAGTCCCTTCGCGCCTGGCCATTCCAACCTCTGATGGCATGGAATACCTTAATCCCAAAGAAATTATTCGTATTGAAGCTGACCGCAGCTATTCATGGTTCTATCTTGCCGGGGACAGGAAGATACTGGTATCCAGAAATCTCAAGGAATTCCAGGTTCTGCTCAGTGACAGGCACTTCTTCCGGCCGCATAATTCATATCTCATTAACCTGAAATATGTGAAGAAATATGTCCGGAAGGAGGGAGGTTATATTGAAATGCAGGATGGATCGGAAATACCTGTATCAAGGAACAGGAAAGACATGTTCCTGGTTCACATGGCAAGGTTTAAAGGATGAAATCTGCAGGATAGTACTGTGGGGGAAAAATGATCAATAAAAAAGGGACTTGTGAAAAGTCCCTTTTTGCTTAATAAACTAAAACTAAAACATACTGAAGAGCTTAAGGAATGCTCCTCATCTTATAGCCAGAACCTCCTCCGTATTCCTGAGCAGGAACGGGAAATAGGCGGCAATGAGTTTTGTGTTTTCCAGATCGCCGTTTTCGCCGCAGGAAAGCACTTTCTGATGATAGTACTGAAAGTTGTCCAGATCGTCGTTGGAGGTCTTGAATCCCTCTTTTTCAAGGTTTTTATCAAGTCTTTCAACGCCGAAATAATGACCGTTGCAGACATACTGGATCGACAAGTTGCTGGTCAATACATAGTACTTTTTACATTTTAATGTTTTGTCAACTGCAACAGTTGCCTTCATCCCTGTATTCTCATAAGAGATGGTGAATGCTTTGAGCTCTTTACCGTTAATCATAACCGGTGTATCGAGTGTCTCAATTTTGTAGTTTCCAAGTGCTGAATGCGTCTTGCCCTCAGCAATTACCTGCTTCTTTGCAAATGAAACAGTACAGAATGCGAAAATCAGTACTGCTGCTGTAATTAATCTTTTCATGGCTTTAATAATTAATTAATTAATACTCTAATACTCTTTTTACTGTCCTTGTATTGATTTGTTTCTTCATAATCATATAATTACAGAAACTAAATTATGAAATACATTTACATAAAAAGATCCTGATTTACGAAATGCAAATCCCGGTTAACAGATAGCATAAAACCGGGCGCAGAAAGGAAAAAATGAGAGATGAGATGTATTAAAAAGGATTATTTACCGCATTTTACAGGTCAACAATATAAATGTCATTGTAATCACGAATATATACAATTCAGTATTTTTTGATCATGAAGATCAGAGAGCTGGTACTGAATAAGTATTCTTCCTACAGGCTTTCCAGCCTGTTAATCAGATCAATCAGATTTATTTCTTTGCTTGTATATTTTCTTATCAGGATGCCATTCTTGTTATAGAGGGCGACAAAGGGGAAATCAAGAACATTGTAATAATTCAGGACAAAAAGAGTGTTGCCTTCTGTCCCAACATATATATTTGAATATTTATCCAGTTTATTATCAACTACATATGGTTTAATTTTTTCTATTGGCATATAAGTGATCATCGCAATGGAAGCGTTCTGAAAATCATCGATCCGTTTCAGTAGTTCTGTTGTAAACTGGTGACACTCTTCACATTCCGGTGAGAAGTACACTATAATAATATGTTTCCCCATGGGCAGGTTCTGAGCCCTGAAGAGTTTGCCATTATGAAGGATCATCTGGAAAGGGGGGACCCGTCCCAACTGGGAATAGGCGAAAGAGTCAAATAATAGCAGAAAGGTTAAAAAGAGTAATAATGGATATTTCTTCTTCATTTATGCAATTTTATATTGTAGTAAAAATATGTCAAATGAAACAGAAAATATCATTTGTGGATAAGAATATAGTATATTTCATATATTTAATTTCTATTGATTAGCTATTGATTATTAGTGAGTCGAAGAACAAGGATGAAATCAATACTCAAAATGGTCTTGCTGGTTGTGACTTTATTATTTGTGATGAGTTATTCAGCCAGTACCGATAAAAGAACAAAGTTAAAACAGCCGGATCCATGGTTCAGCCGTAATGGGACAATGATAAAAGAAAACATCACTGCTTCTCCTGATTACAGGAAAAGAAACAACGATCGGGAGATGATCAGGGAAATGCCTGTAAGAGAAATGAGAAACAATGCGCAGTTTCCTGATATGGAAGAGATCCGCAGGCAGAGGAATCTTGAACGTTCTGAAAATGTGGAGTGGATAAAGGCATCCACGCAGAAGTATTCTCCCGATTCATGGTACCTGCTTATGAAGTATGATTCTCTGCCGTTATTATCATCTGCTCCTGCTATCAACGGAGGAGTTGTTTCATCACAAAAAACAGCTGAGACTTTTGATTATCTCAGAGGACGTACCAGGGTTGATCTTCTGATCAGTATGGAAAAGAATGTCCACGAGATATCACATGGATATTTTGATCAGAATGTATACTGCTATCTGCTCGACAATAATCTTGAATTCAATTCGGATAATGCCAATGGCTTCATTTATATAAATCCTTACCAGAGTTTTTTCATCTCCTTCCCGCTGGAGGCCATGTATCCTTCCAACAGGCTGTCCACGCTAATCCCTGCTTCATTACGTACTTTTCGTTACAATACTTACATAAAGGGAGAGACCTCAACACAAAGTGATGGTGTAATAGGTCTTTTGAACGAACTGCATGCCTATTACTGCGGATCGAGGTACTGTTGCGAAATGCTTGAAGCATATAAGCTTGCCGCAGAGTCTGACGCTGCGGGATTATTTGAATGGGTTACACATACCCAAAGCACTATGAGCGCCTTCTATGAGTTTGATTTTTTCATAAGGGAGTACCTTCTTTATATGAAAAGGAATTATCACGAAAAATATGAAATGCTTAGATCATATGAACCCTTTGTTGAAGCATATTGTACTCTGCGTTCATTATATAATGAGTTGATAAACAGATATATAGATAACATCAACAGCGAGATGGTTCATCTTAATTCCTCAGGAGAAGCAGAAATAAGGATAGCAGACGGCTGGCTGTGGGTAAAATCGGGCAACAGCCATATTTCGAGCGGAACGCCAATATTTTCGGAGGATAAGGAAAAACTGCTGCCCCTTTTGCAGGGCAAAAGATACAGGGAGATTGAAAGTGATTTCTTTTAAATAAATAAAATAGTCTGTTTTGACCTAAGAAAACCCACCCCTTCCCTTCCCAGGAGGGGATCCCTGATTGCATGATTGCATGATTGCATGATTGCATGATCGCACGATCCTATTCCACAGTGGTCCTGAATTTTTTTCGATCCTCCTTACAGAGAGCTTTGACAAGCCTGCGTCCCGACATGATGCCTGTTGGCAGTCCGCCTCCGGGCTCCACCCACTGGCCGCACATATAGAAATTTGTGAGTCCCGGAAGTGTTTGTGACATAGGTTTCATCATAACATTTGAATTGTCGGGGGTTATGAGCCAGCCTTCGAAACTTCCCTGCCAGTTGCCGGTATAACGTTTAAATGTGATTGGGGTAGCTACATCAACGACTTCAACCTGTGATGATATTCCAGGATACCTCTGATCAAGAATATCAACAATGGTGTTAGCAATTTCCTCTTTCTTGGCTTTATATGCTGATTCATCCCCTGCCAGTTTATCCCAGTAATCATACCTCGATTCCAGCATTACAATGATGCTCGTTTTGCCTTCCGGTGCCAGAGAGGAATCATGGTTATATGGATGTATCCAGATTCTTTCCCTTACCATATCTCCGATTTC
>CAZHRV010000233.1:0-11436 GCA_964535035.1 uncultured Rikenellaceae bacterium | reverse complement strand
TGAGGCTTGAAGGAGAAGATCTCAGCGCTATTGACTATGTTTTCTGCTGGCTGGGAGATGCATCACTGATTCTGGCTATCATCAAGCTGATAGAGGATAAGATGAATGCCGAACATGATATTGAAAGTGTCGGTGTTCAGTCAATTATACTTGTTGAGAATTCAATAAGATATATTTCATCATATCTTCCGAATCTTTACAGGATAGTGCTTATGCAATCGCTTGATTTTCAGAGAGAAGCACTAAATGAGCATCAGAGAATGCTTAAGATGCGGGGAAGACCCAAAATATTGCTTGCCACCAACTTCGAAGATGCCGTTAACCTGTATAAGAAATATAAATACAATGTTCTTGGTGTTATATCCGATATCAGCTATAAAAGGAATGATGTCCAGGATGAAATGGCCGGCTTAGAACTCTGCAAGGTAGTTATGGCCGATGATGATAATGTGCCATTCCTCCTTCAGTCATCGAATATGGACCACAAACGAAATGCTGAAGAGCTTGGTGCAGGCTTCATCCACAAATATTCAAAGTCACTGGCTCTTGAGCTACGTAATTTCATAATACAAAACCTCGCATTCGGGCCCTTTGTTTTCAGAAACCCCGATACTCTTGAACCTATAGCAATTGCAACTGACCTGCAGAGCCTGCAGCAAAAAATTCTTACTATTCCCGATAATACACTTGATTATCACGCATCCCGGAATCATTTTTCTAAATGGCTGAATGCCAGAGCGTTGTTTCCGGTAGCACAGATGTTTAAATACCTCCGCAAAGAGGATTTTGAAACCATGGATGAGATAAGGAGGTTTCTCTATATTGCTATTTCAAGTTTTCGCCTGGGCAAAGGCAGAGGGGTGATAGCAAAATTCGACAAAGCTACATTTGATGAATACCAGATATTTTCACGGATCGGTGAAGGATCGATAGGAGGTAAGGCAAGAGGACTTGCTTTCATCAACAGGATGATCAAGAATCACAAGCTTTTCAATCATTTCCCCGATGTTCTGATCACAATACCGAGAACTGTAGTCTTAAGCACTGACATTTTTGATGAATTCATGGATCATAATAATCTCTATTCAGTTGTCCTTTCCGACCTTTCTGATGATGAGATTCTTAACAGGTTTATTAATGCTGAATTACCTGGAAGAGTCTACCAGGATTTCTATGCATTCCTGGCAGTCTCAAGAAGCCATCCAATTGCCGTAAGATCCTCAAGCAAACTGGAAGACTCACAATATCAGCCATTTGCAGGTGTGTATTCAACCTACATGATTCCCAGGCTTGCAGATAATAAGGAGATGATAAAAATGCTCTCTGATGCAATAAAAGAGGTTTATGCTTCAGTTTACTACAAAGCCAGCAAGGCATACATGATGGCAACATCAAATGTGATTGATGAGGAGAGAATGGGTATTGTCCTGCAGGAGATATGCGGCAACAGGCATGGTGATATATTCTATCCGACCCTGTCGGGTGTTGCCCAGTCAATAAACTATTATCCGATAGGATCTGAGAAGGTTGAGGATGGTATAGCTCATGTTGCATTTGGACTTGGCAAACTGATCGTTGAGGGAGGCATCTCATTGCGCTTCTGCCCGAAAATGCCGAAGAAAATTCTGCAGTTATCATCGCCTGAAGCCGCACTTAGAGATACCCAGAAAGAATTCCGGGCTTTAGATCTCAATATTGAAAGTTTTGTACCCTCTACCGATGACGGGGTAAATATTCCAAGGATTGATATTAAGGATGCAAATAATGAAGGAGCTATGAAGCTTGCAGCTTCAACCTATGACTATGAGAATAACATGCTTCACGACGGGATAATTCGCCCCGGCAAAAGGATTATAACCTTTTCCAGCATATTGCAGCACGGGTCCTTCCCTCTGGCTGAGATACTTACTACACTTCTTGATCTCGGGCAGAAGGAGATGAACAATCCCATTGAGATAGAATTTGCTGCCAACCTGGAAACACCGTCCGGAACACCAAGGATTTTTAATTTTTTGCAGATTAGACCAATAGTGCACTCTGACGAGATCTATAGCATCAATCTTGATGATATCAGGGCAGAAGATACAATTATCTTTTCTGATTCAGCTTTGGGGCATGGCGTTTTTAAAGGGATTTATGATCTGGTGTATGTAAAACCGGAAACCTTTAATGCAGCCAAGAATAATTCTGTTGCAGATATTGTTGAGACCATTAATGCCGGTTTTGTGAAGGAGTCAAAGGGTTATGTTCTGGTGGGTCCGGGACGCTGGGGATCAAAAGACCCATGGCTCGGAATACCTGTAAAATGGTCACAAATTTCCGCCGTCAGAGTAATTGTTGAATCGGGACTTGAGAATTACTGGATCGATCCAAGCCAGGGGACTCATTTCTTCCAAAACCTTACTTCATTCAGAGTAGGATATTTCACAATAAATCCCTATATAAACGAGGGTTTTTATGATGTTGAGTACCTGAACAAACTGAATGTAGTTTATGAGGATGAATATATCAGGCAGATACACTTCAAAAAGCCCCTCGAAATCATAATTGACGGTAAAAGACATAAAGGAGCAATAATGAAGCCTGTGGTATAAAGGCTCAGAATGTTGCTCCGTCAGCAGATATATCTTTATTTATCTTTTTTATCAATCCCTGCAGAACATTTCCAGGTCCAACTTCAGTAAATGAAACAGCACCGTCGGCTATCATGTTTTTTATTATCTGTGTCCACAGAACCGGCGAGGTAAGTTGAGCAACAAGGTTGGTTTTAATGACACCCGGGTCAATGGATGGTTTTGCAGTAACATTCTGATAAACAGGGCATATTGGTACACTAAAACTTATTTTTCTTATTGCCTCCTCCAGATCGCTTCTTACCGGTTCCATTAAAGGAGAATGAAATGCACCGCTAACAGCCAACCGGATAGCCAGCTTAACTCCTTTTTCCCTTAGTATTTCGACTGCTTTGTTAATCCCTTCAATTGAACCGGAAATAACTATTTGTCCCGGACTGTTATAGTTGGCAGGAACCACAATATCAGCTATTGAAGCGCAAACATCCTCCACTATTTTATCATCGGCACCAATGACAGCTGCCATGGCTGACGGGCTTAGTTCACAGGCTTTTTGCATGGCTAAAGCTCTCCTGGATACAAGAATCAGTCCATCTTCAAATGAAAGTGTTTTACTGGCAGTAAGCGCGGAGAATTCTCCGAGCGAATGTCCTGCAACCATCCCGGGTTTGAAGGAATCTCCAAGAACGGCGGCTAGTATTGTGGAATGCAGGAAGATGGCTGGTTGTGTAACCCGGGTCTGTTTCAAATCTTCATCAGTACCATTAAACATCAGGTCAGTTATACGGAAACCCAGTATCCCATTTGCAACCTCGAACATCTCTTTTGCACGGGTAGATCTTTCATAAAGGTCATTCCCCATGCCCGGGAATTGTGCTCCCTGTCCGGGGAAAACATATGCTTTCATTATCGGAGTTATAATAAGGTGTCTTAAATAAAAATACTATAACAGGCGGATCATCAGTGCAGCTTTGATCCGATAAGATGAATGAACTCTTCGCGTGTATTCATATTCTCAAGGAAAATACCCGTGAATGCCGATGTTGTCGTTACAGAGTTTTGTTTTTGTACGCCTCTTATCTGCATGCACATATGCTGGGCTTCGATCACAACAGCTACTCCAAGCGGTTTCAGCGTATCCTGAATACAGTTCCTTATCTGTGTGGTGAGTCGTTCCTGTACCTGGAGCCTCCTCGAATAAGCCTCTACAACACGGGCTATTTTGCTCAATCCTGTTATATAGCCGTCAGGAATATATGCTACATGGGCTTTCCCGAAAAACGGAAGCATGTGATGTTCGCACATGGAATAAAGATCAATGTCTTTTACTATTACCATCTGCCTGTATTCCTCTTTGAACTTGGCCGATTTAAGGATCTGCACCGGATCAATATTATAACCTACTGTCAGATAATTGAGAGCCTGTGCAACCCTTACAGGTGTACGGAGTAATCCTTCCCTATCAGGATCTTCACCTAAAAGCTCCAGTATCCTTTTATACATCGATGCTATCTCATTGATGGTCTCTTCATGCCATGTTTCAATCTTATTGTATCCCTTTTCAGTGATACCTGAACCGTCATTAATTTTTTCAATTTTGTTAGCCATAGTATTCTATTGAGTTATTTTCTGTTTCTTCAATCTTTATACAATGAAGTTGCGCTCCTTCTTTCTCAATAGGTTGTTTAAGCTCATTCCAGATAGCTATTGCAAGGTTTTCGGTAGTTGCAATCTGGCCCTTCATAAAGTCAACTTCAAGGTTAATATTCCTGTGGTCAATTTTCGTTATCACCCTCTCCTGAATTATTTTCTTCAGGACATTTGTGTTCATTACAAAACCGTGATTTTCAGCAACTTCCCCCTTAACAGTAACCCGGAGTATGTAATTATGTCCATGCCAGTTTGGATTTGAACACTTGCCAAAGACCTCGCGGTTCTTTTTATCTGACCAGTCCTGCCTGAACATCCTGTGCGCAGCACTGAATCTTTCTCTGCGAGTTAGGTAGATCATATCACATCAGGTTTTAATTACAATATTAACCAATAAAGTTGAGTATTTTAAAAGTTAAAAACAATATATTTGATAGATTGATCCCCTGACTCCCTGCATTGCATTACTTAATCTACACGAAAGCGGAGTAGGGGAGATAACTTGTGAGAAGATTAACTTAAATAATATTATGTCTTATAAGATTCTGCTGGTTGCAGCTACCGATGCCGAAGGTGATGCTTTAAAGAAGATACGCGGAGTCACACCTTATAACGGTGGTTTCCGTTTTGGTATTTGTGATATCACTCTGCTTGTAACAGGTATTGGACAGATGGCAACGTCATGGTCACTTACAAAATGGCTCTCATGTAATGAAAAGCCTGACCTTGCAGTAAATATAGGAATTGCAGGCAGCTATAATGAAAACTTGGAAATAGGGGAGGTTGTCGCTCCTGTTTCAGATTGTTTTGCAGATACCGGTGTTGAAACAGGAAAAACCATCCTGACACTTAATGAAGCGGGTATCGAAGATCCTCCGTTCAGGGGGGGCAGGATTTATACAGAAAATGAGTACCTGCAAATGATTTTAAAAGTTCTAAAGCCTGTGGCAGCCATTACGGTGAATACTGTCACAGGTTCTGCCGTGACCATAGAGAGGATGATAGAGAAATTTCACCCCGACATCGAGACAATGGAAGGCGCAACTTTTTTTTATATTTGCAGCAGGGATAAAACACCTTTCATAGCAATAAGGGCAATATCCAACAGGATTGAACCCCGGGATAAGAAAAAATGGGATATACCACTGGCCATTAATAACCTTTCGGAGAGATTAAAAGAGATTTTGTTAATGTTTGACTTATAATATGGAACTTACACTGGGTTTCTCGCCGTGTCCCAATGATACCTTCATTTTCGATGCAATGGTTCACCGGAGAATTGATACTGAGGGTCTTGAGTTTGATTATCTTCTTGCAGATGTTGAGGAGCTTAACAGAAGAGCATTATCAGGAAGTATTGATATTACAAAAATAAGCATCCATGCATATGCCTTTGCTGCCAAAAACTATCTTATCCTTGATTCGGGAAGTGCACTCGGTCACGGCAATGGACCACTTTTAATAAGCAAAAGGAAACTGGATACAAGTGAACTGATTAATGCACGAATTGCTATTCCGGGCAAGCATACTACTGCCAACTTTTTATTGAGCATAGCATGGCCTGAAGCCCGCAAGAAAACAGAATACCTTTTTTCCGATATTGAAGAGGCGCTTCTGACGGAGGAGGCGGATGCCGGACTTATTATCCATGAATCCCGTTTCACATATCATAAAAAAGGACTTCTTAAAATTGCTGACCTCGGGGAATATTGGGAGAAGCTTACAAACCTGCCTGTACCACTTGGAACAATTGTGATTAACAGGAGAATTCCATTCGGAACAGCTATGAAGGTTAACCGTATTATCCGCCGGAGTCTTGATTATGCTTATTATGATCCTGAGGCATCTTCCGATTTTATCAGGGAGAATGCAAAAGATATGGAGAGTCAGGTAATTAATAATCATATAAAGCTCTTTGTTAATGATTATACTTTAGACCTTGGCACTGAGGGGAAAAAAGCTATCAGTGAACTGTTCAGGATTGCGAGAGAAAAAAGAGTTATACCGGAAATGCCGGATGAGATATTTCTTACGCCAATAAATTGATTATTAGCCGATTAGAATTAAAAAAAATATTATTCAAAGAGCATACCTGAATATAAGGAGCATACATCAGTGGTTATTTTGGTTGTTGTGTATGAACTGGCAAATCTTGACCATCTGCTGTTAAGAGAAAGCCTTTATGCTGAAGAAGAGGAGAGGATGAACCGGAAACGAATAAATAACTGAAATGAAAATAATAGATCTTGTACTGAAAACCCGGTCGTATCGCCGGTTTGACGAGTCGCGCAGGATTGAATACAAGGTACTTGAAGAACTTGTTGAACTTGCCAGACTTTCTGCTTCCGCATCTAACAGGCAGCCCCTCAAGTATGTGATCTGTAATTCACCTGAAGATTGTGCAAGGGTTTTCCCATCAGTGGTATGGGCAGGATATCTGAAGGACTGGGATGGTCCGGAACCAGGAGAAAGACCTTCGGGATATATAATTGTACTGGGCGATAAATCAATAACAGAAGCATTTAATGTTGACCATGGAATTGCAGCACAAAGCATAATGCTTGGAGCAACAGAAGGAGGTCTCGGAGGATGTATGATTGCCTCCATAAAACGCGAACAGCTTCGCAATGAAATGAGAATACCTGAAAAATATGAGATCCTCCTTATCCTTGCTCTTGGCAAACCTGTTGAAAATGTGATAATTGACGAAATAAAAGAGGGCGATATAAAATACTGGAGAGACAGTGAAAAAAACCATCATGTCCCGAAACGACCTCTAAATGAATTAATAATTAAACTATAAACATAGCTTCATTAATGAAAAGGTACTCATTTATCTTCATAATACCTGTCCTGATAATTAACTCATTATCAGGTCAGGTTCTGAGGGATGCAGATTCAAGGATACTCTTTCATGGCCTTGTTATGGATGCCGGAACTCTTGACCCTGTTAAGGGATCACAGATTATGATAAACAGAGTTTTTTCTTCTGTCAGCGATAACGAGGGCAAATTTGTATTCTACGTAAGCAGAAGGGATACGGTAATTTTCAGCATGCTTGGCTATAAATCAGCTGTACTTCATATCAGTGATACACTTACGGACCGGGAATTCATAGCAGGAATTTACCTTCACACCGATACCCTGGCAATAGGGGAGGTTGTTATCATTCCAAGGTTCTCAAACCTGAGGTCGGAGATATTTACTTCGCATCCCGAAACAAATCAGATTATTGAAAATGCAAAGTATAACCTGGAAGTATCCTCTTACCAGGGGCGTGTAAGCCAGGGAAAGCTTGGAGATCCCTCCCTGAATTATGAGGTTCTGAGGCAGCAGCAACGGGTTGATGCCTATACAAAGGGTCAGATACCCCCCGACAGAATTGTTGGAATCAGTCCCTTTATGATAATCCCGGCGGCCTACCTTCTTATGAACGGATTACCCGGCAAGCCACCACCACTCAAACCACAGCTTACCGAACAGGAGGTGGATCAGATCCATAAAAAATACCTGGAGACAATAAGACAGAGAAAGTGAAAAGGTTTTATCCCTTATAGAATATCGCTTTGATAATCTGGCTTGCCATTTTGGGATTTTCCTTTATCCTTCGGGTGCAATATCCGAACCATTTTACTCCAAAAGGAACATAAACCCGCATTGTATGTCCTTCATTTACAATAGAATCACGAAGATTAGGTGTAACCCCGTATAGCATTTGGAACTCATAAAGATGCCTGGGGACATCATATTGTTTTAAAAGCTTACAGGCTCCTTCAACCAGAGGTTTATCATGTGTGGCGATGCCTGCATGTATCCTGTTCTTCAGTAAGAATTCCAGGTCTTCAAGATAATGCTGGCTTATCACCTCATATTTCTTATAGGCAATTGTATCGGGTTCAACGTATATGCCTTTACAGAGCCTGAAGCTCACGGGAATGGCCTCACTGTTCAAATCAGCCATGCCTTTCAGATCATCCAGTGTCCTCTTAAGATAGGCCTGTACAACGAGTCCTACATTTGCAGGAAATTCAGCTTTGAGTCTGCGGAAGAGTTCTATCTCAAGATCGGTGCAGGGGGAATCTTCCATGTCTATTCTGATGAAACCGTCATAGGAGGCAGCCTTAACCACTATTTCCCTTATATGCCGGTAACAAATCTCTTTATCGATCAGGAGGCCGAAGCTTGTGGGTTTGACAGAGAAATTCCCGTTTATCCCGTTTTTAACTGATATATCTATCAGGTTAAGATATTCCTGCTTATTGGTTTCCGCTTCATCAAGATTTCTTATGAATTCCCCGAGTACATCAAGGGTAACCAGTATATTTTTGTTGTTGAGTTCCTTTGATACACGCATTGCATCCTCAATAGTCTCACCTGAAATATATGAGCGTGAAAAGATCCAGACGAACTTTTTAGGGAAGTAAGGCAATATTGAAGCTATTAATTTGTTAAACATGACCTGTAATGATTATTTCAATTTGGTTTTAAAAGTATACTAATTAAAATGATTTGGGTTCTTTTTTAATGACCTTTATCATTGATTTGAGCTATATTGTCTGACGGAATTGCTTATTTTGGATTATTTTTTCAGATAATGCAACCATTTATTTTTATGGATTGTCTTAAAAATGTCCTCAGTATATGATGAGTGACCGGCAAATAATTGAGGGTTGCGCCAGGAATGAAAGAAAAGCGCAGCAGGAGCTTTATAGCAGGTATTCACATTTTTTGCTTAGTGTGTGCCTGAGGTATGCATCCGATAGAGCTGAGGCTGAAGATATTTTGCAGGATAGTTTTTTAAAGATATTTTTCAATATTAAGGAGTATTCAGGAACAGGTTCTTTTATAGGATGGCTAAGGAAGATTGCAGTTAACACCGCAATTACTCATTATCATAAACACCTGAGGTACAGGTATTATGTTGAAATTGAGGAATTTACATCAGTTGAATCAGGGGTTTCCAGTTTTGAGGAGGATCTCTTTACATCTGATGAACTGTTCAGGGTATTAAATGAACTGCCTGCGGGTTACAGGATGGTTTTTAACCTTTACGCTGTTGAAGGGTATAAACATAAGGAGATAGCCCAAATGCTGGGTATCGATACAAATACATCAAAGTCGCAGTACAGCAGGGCAAAGGCAGCAATCAGAGCTAAGCTTGAAAAGCTTCGTAAACTGAAAGGACACTATCCTGCCAGTAACCAGTAAACTGAAGATTGAGTTTTAAAAGAGTGAAAGAAAAGAAGGAAGATAAGGCGTTAAGGGAATTATTCCGGGATAAACTGGGAAATACGGAAGTGATTCCTTCTCCCTCGGTCAGCAAAGCTCTCATGAGAAGGATGGCATTGAGGCGGTTCCTGCATTTTAATGTGGCCAGGTTCAATGTCTGGTATGCCGGAGGAATAGTCATTGCAGGGGCTCTGATAGCTGTCGTTCTCTCTTCGCATCCCGGAAACAATGAACAAATAGAACAGGCTCCCGTTTCAACAGAGCCTGACACACAAGGAGTAAATGAACAGGAGAAGGGGTATGCTGTCATACCTGGCGACAGGGGTGATGCGGAGACTAAAACCATTTTTGAAGTACAAGGGGATGTAAAATCTGGCGGAGAGATCACTTCTGATGAGGGTACTACGCATAATAATAATGAACAGAAAACGAGTGCTGTGACTTCAGTTAATATCACTGACATTTCTGAAGAGGGATTAATCATGGATGACAAAACCGAAATAAATAACCTTAAGGTTGCAGTAAAACAGCCAGATAATCTTATTGCAACTTCTGTTACTGAAGGTTGTGCCCCTCTGAAGGTTATTTTTAAAAGCATGATTCCCCCGCAGGATTCCTGCAGATGGACCTTCGGTGATGGAGGTTATTCGACCGGCAGGAATACGGAATGGTTATATGATATTGAAGGCGAATATAAGGTCACACTCCATGTTTTCACAGCTGGTGGTAAAAAGGTAATATCCTCAGTCAATATTCTGGTTCATCCCAAACCTGTTGCCCGCTTTGAAATTACTCCTGAAGATGCCATACTTCCTGATGATGAGATAATATTTATGAATTATTCCACAAATGCAGTAAAATACAAATGGGATTTTGGTGATGGTACAATGTCGGGGCTCTTTGAACCGAGACATGTATACAGGAATTACGGCGATTATGATGTTCAGCTTATTGCCTTTTCAGAATATGGCTGCTCCGACTCACTTGTTATTCTAAGTGCCTTTTCGGGTTCAGCTTATTTTATCACCTTCCCTAATGCTTTTATTCCAAATCCTAATGGTCCTTCCGGAGGTTATTACTCACCCAGGAGCGATGAATCGGCTTTTGTATTTCATCCTGTGTATTCTGGTATTGCAGAGTATCAGTTAAGGATATTCAGCCGGCTTGGTATCCTGATTTTTGAAAGCAATGATGTAAATATAGGATGGGATGGTTATTATAAAGGAGGATTAAGCGAATCAGGCGTTTATATCTGGAAAGTACGCGGAAAATATATAAGTGGTGAGCCATTTACTAAAATGGGAGATGTAACCCTCCTCAAAAATTAGTTTTACCTTCCTGATATTCACGTATATCCGGTTTTCCCATTAGTCAACAAAAACCGGACATTCAACTATATTAAGACCCTATTCATTGAAAATCATGGAGAAACATGACACATTTGACGGAAAAAATCGTTTAATTTAATGATTTATGACAGGATTTCACTATTTTCGTCAATGTAAAACTTACGGGAGTGACGTTGCTGAAGAGGATTAAATATATATTTTTTCTTACTTTTATCCTTATTGTTGATATTTACAGCCAGGATCCTACCTTTTCCCAGTTTTATGCCAACCCGCTTTATTTATCACCCTCTTTTGCAGGAGCCACCGAAGAATACCGCTTTGGTATGAACTACAGGAACCAGTGGCCTGCCATCCCCGGAGTTTTTCATACCTACAGCATCTCATTCGATAAAGCACTGATAAACTTTAATTCAGGTATAGGAGTCCTGGCAACATATGATGTGGCCGGTTCAGGCAATTTGAGCACTACTAACATAGGTCTCCTCTATTCTTATGACTTCAATATCAACAGGGAATGGCATGTAAGGCCAGGTGTTAATTTTAAGTTTTATTACCAGGGGCTTGATATATATAAACTTGTGTGGAACAGCCAGTTGACAGGCAGCGGTGTTACTCCTTCTGTTTCTCCTCCTCCC
>CAZHRV010000232.1:0-4584 GCA_964535035.1 uncultured Rikenellaceae bacterium | reverse complement strand
ACATGAATTGTCTGGCAAGCCGCTCATTATAAGATGCCAGGCCTCCTCTGTAGGGATGAGCAGTTCCGAGAATTACAATACGCATACTAATAGCCAGTAAATTTCAAATTTAACAAAATAGAACAGATATAAAAAGGCGTCAGGCGTCCCGCCTTCGGTATAACAACCTACGGCGGGCAAAGCAGGCGTCAGGTGTCAGGATTACGTAGATAACCACTTAGATAATCAAATGCCGGAGTAAGCATGCCATCTTTCAGTATTGTGGCTCTCTCGATCATTGGGCTCTCTGTTCCCGACATCAGATCATACAATATATTCTGCATCAGCTGTTTGCCGAAATCAAGTGATGCATCCCTGGGCAACTCGCCAGGCAAGTTATCGACTGCCATAACGGTAATATTTGACGGCCTGGTAAATGGAGGTTCCTCCGCTTCAAGCTGTGGATTATATCCAAAGAATGGATCAGAGATTGTTGTTGCCCTGATAGTAGATGGAACAGGCCCGTTGACATCGCAGCTTATATCTGCAATGACGGAAATCCTGAAACCTGTTTGTTTCATTTCATCTTTTGTAAAGAATACAGGTGACCGCGGATCCCAGTAATGACCGGTAACAAGAATATCCGTAACTTTTGTAAAAGGAAGAAATGTTGATTCATACTCTTCCGGACGGCTAATGAAATGACTGAAATTGAATTTTTTACCATATTTATGCCTGACATAATCTGCAGGACCTATCTGGCATACAACAGGAACGTCAAATTCACGGTTCAGGAAATCTTTCGGGTCAACTTTTACCAGGTTGCAGACGTTTAATGTCTCCATTGCTCCGTTTGCCACACGTCCTTCGCCTGTTACAAGAATTTTTAATCCCGCAGCCAGTTCTATCAGGCGAAGACCCGCCCACATCTCTTTGAGGTCATGACACTGGTATGCAGGATTAAGCTTGAACTTGTTGGTTTTTATGCCCCTGGCTCTCAATCCGTTATATGCTCCAACAATCCCGGCATAACGACCGAATGCCACTACCCTCTCACCTTTTTCAGTTGATAGATATTCATAATCAATGAGCCGTATTTTCTTTTCGGCCATATCCCTGAGCATCTCCCTGTTATAGGGTTGTTTTTTCCCTACATGTGCAAAGAAAAGATATGTTTTGCCCGGAATAAAGGTTCTTATGTCCACTTCTTTAATGCCCATCAGGATATCACACTCACGAAGATCCTCCTTTAATGGTATCCCCAGGTATTCATACTCCTCATCCGAATAACATCTTATATCACTTGGCTGGACAATGAATTCAACGTTGGAGTATTGTTCTTCAAGCTCTGTTATCTGTGGAGGTGACAGTACCACCCTTCCGTCTGGTGGGTTCTTGGTCTCACGCAGGATACCTATTTTAAGTGTTTTTCCCATTTATAAGAGCAACGTGTTTGTTCTTAAGTGTTACACTAACTTTATTTATTATCAATTATATATATTTTTATAGACTGGTTTTCGCCTTTATCTTCAGCACAACTTACGAGTAATAATGTGCAGATCACAGCACCGATAAGTCTACGATTCATCTTAAACATTATAGAATTGTTCTGTTAATGATTGGATTAGACTAATAAATATCTGAGACTTATTCCTTGATATATCCGACTTCGCGGTAGTATCTTTCAGCACCGGGATGCAATGGAACGCCAAAATTTTGCCAGACAGTTTTGGAATCATACGTATATACACGAATGAACCATTTCAGAGCGCCACGATTCTCATCCATGGCCTTTGCCAGGTCATAAGCTGCCTGTTCCGGTGTATCTCCCCGGGCAAATATCGATTCTCCTGACCTTCCAAGTGTTTTTATCCACCTGTCCATTCCCCTGAGCAACTGATTACGGGCTATCACAAGTTCTGCATCAACATTTTGTTCGGCGATCTTGTCCAGTAATT
This sequence comes from uncultured Rikenellaceae bacterium, assembly GCA_964535035.1. GTDB lineage: Bacteria > Bacteroidota > Bacteroidia > Bacteroidales > VadinHA17 > LD21. Next base: position 2,647 of record CAZHRV010000232.1, on the reverse strand, counting down.
CTTCCGGAAGTTCCATGAAATAAAGATCGAATTTTTCACTCAGGGTAGTCCAGTATGAAGATTCGGGATTCAGACTGGGACTTGCCATAAATCCTATGATAAGGTCAAAATCACCCTTTATGGCATCTTCAAGGGAAACCCTCATCTTCCCTCCCCAGGATACTATGTCATCTGCAGTTATTCCATAATAGTCTAAAATTACTGTCATTCCGCCACCATTATCAAAAATCCTTACAGGTAATTTCTGTTGTTTGACCTTGGCAATACTGGTTATTCCGGATTCTTTTCTGGCCGCCAGTAAAAGATAATAAGGATCTTCTATCTTAGCTATCAGGCGCAGGTTGTCAAAGGGTTTTCCATTACTAATAGTACCCTGATAAGCCCTGGTTAAGAAAGCACTTGAAGTCACTCCAAAATCTACACGTGCATTGACACGAACATTGACTCCGACCCGAAGATTATCTTCATCGAGGGGTGGCGGATAATCGTTTTCAGAAACAAGCCGCGGACCATACGATTTATTGCAGTTGCGACAAAGAATTACCGAATATCCATAGGGTTCCATGGATTCTTTAACAAAGTTACCTAATTCACCCCAGGGGCATCCTGCATCACATGCCGCTGCCATTACCGGTCTTTTGACATCCCAGCCAGTCTTTCCCACATCAATGGTTTCCTGAGCCATGATTTGATAAGATCCTGGCGAAATAATAAGACTCATCAGTAGAGCCAGAGAAATTCTTATAATTTTTCGCATCATTTTACTTTAGTATTATTTAAAAAGTCTTGGAAGAAAATCATACAACGACATACGCCATACCTGCCATTCGTGTATACCCGGAAAGGTTTGAAATTCAACATTCATTTTATGTTGTCTGAGTGTATTGACAAACTTATTTGTCGCATCCAGCCTGGGATCCTGTTCGCCCACCGATATATAAAAGAGTTTCAGGCTTTTATTAAAAGGAGGGGTATTTGTCAATATACCCGGTATTGTTTTCTCAGCATCAAAATCTGCCTCGGTGATTCCGCCAAACAAACCGGTACTGAATACACCTACCCAGTCAAATTTTTCCACATTACGCAATCCGATATAGAAAGACTGGCCACCGCCCATGGAAAGGCCTGCCACAGCTCTATGCTGCTGATCGGTATATACCCTGTAGTTCTTTTCAATAACAGGTAACACATCCGTGAACAACTCATCAGCACCAACCTGCAGTGCCGCATTATTGTAACCACCGGGCATACCTGTCTCCACATTACCATTGGTCATCACAATGATCAAGGGATTCACCTTTCCTTCTGCCAGAAGATTATCCATTATAATACCGGCAGCACCTTCATTGTACCATGAAGTCTCATTCCCTCCGCCGCCGTGACGAAGGTATAATACCGGGTATTTTTTGTTTACATCCTGTTCATAGGATGGCGGAACATAAACATATACCTTATGAAACTTATTTTGAACTGTAGAATAGTAGGTTCTTATATGTACGGCGCCATGCGGAACCTCCTTCAGTTCATCAAAGCGTGGAGGATTACCGGGCACATTCAGGAGGTTAAAGCCCGGTGCAGTGCCGAGCTGTAATTCGGGATTCAGAGGATCCAGTATCCTGAGGCCGTCAACAAGCATAGCATAAGTGTATATCTTTGGTTTCAGCGGTCCAACGGTTACGGTCCATCTCCCCCTTTCATCCTTTGTCATAGGATAATGCACAGTATCACCTTCGAACATTAGCTTCACCTCAGAAACAGTGGGAGCATTGAGATTAAAGGTTACTGTCAGATCAGGATTTACAACCGGAGAAGTCCTTCCCAGGAACCCGGGAAAACCTCCCTGCCCGAATAAAGTGGATACTGCTAACATTGTAATTATCAGTATGTAAATACTTTTCCGGGAATGTCTTTTACTTTTCATCATAGAATAATTTTAAACATTTATAAACTTCATTATGCACTTATAATGCAGGCAGTGAAGCTCTTGCTTCCCTGTCAGGATCATTCTTTACCTCACTCTCATCATTAATTACCATTACCTCTCCTTTTTCGGCTGTATAACGAGGCCATTCAGGAAGGCCGCCTCCATTGGGATCACCGGTCTTCATAAACTGTATAAGCGAACCTGACATCTTTTCGGATAATTTTCTCGGTCTTGTACCTCCACCCGTATGTGTCAGCATCACGTCGGTGTTATAGAACCAGAAACAGATATCGAGGCAATGGAAAGCCCTCATCCTGTTGTCGAACAATGGTGGTTGCCATCCAAACCATACCATATAAACCGGGGCCTTCTGTCTGGCTTTGGAATCACCAAGTTCTACCGTACTTTGCCTGTTTGCACTTATCAGAGCCCATATTTCTACTGGTTTTTTATCAGGGAAAGCTTTTGCATAGGCATCCACTACCTCTCCGGCTTTATCACCCAGACCGGGGCTAAAGCCTGCCCTGCTTGTTACCTGCTTTTTCACCTCGTCGAGTGTAACATTTTCGAGTTCGGCATTTGTACGGCTCGGTGAAAGTTCTTCGGTTGTGGAGCTGATGATCATTGGAATGTCTTCAGCCAGGGGTGTTGGATCCGGGTAGTAGGGATCCTGAGGCAGGATAACACCATCAATTACAGGGGCAAAACCACCGCCAAAACCTA
>CAZHRV010000231.1:0-21956 GCA_964535035.1 uncultured Rikenellaceae bacterium | reverse complement strand
CTGTCATTCCGAATGGAGCGTAGCCCGGAGCGAAGCGAAGGGGCAGCGAAATGAGGAATCTCGTTCCCTGATACTCAGAATTTTAATATGAATCGCCGCTCCTCCTTTTCCCAAAAAAGGATGCTGTCATTCCGAATGGAGCGTAGCCCGGAGCGAAGCGAAGGGGCAGCGAAATGAGGAATCTCGTTCCCTGATACTCAGAATTTTAATACGAATCGCCGCTCCTCCTTTTCCCAAAAAAGGATGCTGTCATTCCGAATGGAGTGTAGCCCGGAGCGAAGCGAAGGGGCAGCATAATGAGGAATTTCCCTCCCTTGTAACATATTATTATTTCATGCAGTATAATTTACGAAATTCCTGAATTTTATCCGATTAAATTTATTTAGCATCTAAACAATTTGTAATTTTGTTTAGCATCTAAACAAATTAGCCATGAATACCGAATTACAGGTTTTAATTGACCAGTTTCTCAGGATACTGCATCTCTATTCTGTTATTTCAAGGCGGCCGGTTGACTATGGAACAGGTGACCTGCTTTATTTCACTGAGATACACACCATTACTACCCTGGGCAAGAACAGGGAAATAAACATGACACGACTGGCAGAAATAATGGGTGTTACAAAAGGGGCAATATCACAAACAATCAGGAAGCTGGTAAACAAAAACCTGGTTGTGAAGTTAAATACCAACAACAAAAAAGAATTTAACCTGAGACTCACTGAAAAGGGACAGGTTGCATATAAGGGACAGATGTCATTTCAGAGAGAGATCTTCACTTTTGCGGAAACTCTTTATGAAAAGGGCTCATTACACGACAAGGAAATGGTAAAAGGACTCTTTGAAGCAATAATTTACAATATGAAACAGAGACTGAAAGCCCAGGAGGAAGTTAAAAAATCAGGATGATGAAAACCAGAATACACCTTATTATTTTGTTGATACCTTCATTACTAAACGGGCAGCCGGTGCTGGATGATTATATCACTTACGGTCTCGAAAATAACCTTGCCCTGAAACAAAAGGAATCAGATTATGAAAGAAGCCTGGAGGCACTGAAAGAGGCACGTGGATTGTTTTATCCGGGTATAAGTTTTAATGCACGCTATACTATCTCCGAGGGAGGACGTGTAATTGATTTTCCGGTGGGTGACCTTTTAAACCCAATCTATGCCACACTGAACAGCCTCACATCCTCGAGCCTGTTTCCGGTAATCGATAACCAGCAGATAAAATTCCTGAGACCTACGGAGCATGAGACAAAGATGCGGCTCGTACAGCCATTATTCAATACAGATATTTATTACAATTCCAGAATCAGGAAGGAGATGACGATCATCGGGGAGATGGATATTGATCAGTACAGAAGGGAACTGACAGCTGAAATAAAAAAGGCATATTATAATACTGTTATGGCCAATGCAATTCTTACTATGCTTACTGACACCCGCAGACTCCTGGTAGAGAATGTAAGGGTGAACAGGAAGCTTATAAGTAACGACAAAGTGACTGCCGATTATCTTTATCGTTCCGAGGCTGAGCTCAACAAATTTGATCAGGAGCTTCAGAATGCCGAAAAGAACAGTAAAATAGCATGTTCTTATTTTAATTTTCTGTTAAACAGGCCATTAGCCGACACCATCATTATTCAGCATCCGTCGCTGTTTCCTTCGCTTTCATCCCTGACAGATGATTTTACATTAACAGCCCTTGAGAACAGGGAGGAGATCCGGAAACTTGAGAATTATGAAAAAATATCAGGTCTCCAGGTAAAAATGAACCAGTCGCAAAAGCTTCCAGATCTTTTTGCTGTTGCAGATTACGGATTCCAGGGCGAGGAATATAAATTCAACAGGGAGCAGGATTATATGCAGGCATCTGCTGTGCTTACCTGGAACCTTTTTGAGGGATTCACAAACAAAGCCCGGATACGACAGGCAATAATACAGAAAGAGATTGCTGAGACACAGCTTGAAGAGGTAAAAAAGCAGATTGAACTACAGGTCATAAATGCAGTAAGTGAACTTTCTGCCGCAGATAAGGGAATAACAGCTGCAGAGAGCCAACTGAAAAATGCCCGTGAGAGTTACAGGATTGTGGAAAAAAAATATAGTGAAGGGCAGGCAAGCCTGATAGAGTATATTGACGCAAGGACCAGCATGACACAGGCTGAAGAGAACCTTATTATTTCAAGGTTTCAATATCTGTCGGCATTTGCTGAATTTGAAAAAATCACCGCAATAGATAAAACAGAATAAATAATTTGATATGAAGAGAACGATATTTTTAATATTCTTCTTCCTCGTTTTAACTGCCGGATGCAGACAAAATGCAGTGATAAGTCCAAAGGAAGAGGTCATCAGGGTAAGAGTTGTTAAAATTACTCCGGAGTCAACAGCTGTTTCCATTCATTCAAACGGCATTCTGACTTCAGCTGAAGAGCTGAAACTCTCCTTTAAAACGGGAGGTATTGTTGCCAGTGTCAAAGTAAATGAGGGGGACAATGTAAGAAAGGGAGATGTTCTTGCGGAGCTTAACCTGGCTGAGATAAATGCCAATGTGAATCTTGCCCGGAACGGGTATGAAAAAACCCTGCGCGACTGGACACGTGCAAAGAGTCTCTACAACGATACCGTTGCTACTCTTGAGCAGTTTCAAAATGCAACAACAGCTCTTAATGTTGCAAAGTCGAACCTTGAAATCGCAGACTTCAACCTCGCTCATTCCACAATTAAGGCTCCCGGCGGCGGCATTGTTCTCAAGCAGCTTGTGAAGGAAAACGAACTTGTTCCGGCAGGTTACCCGGTATTTCTTTTCGGTACAAAGGGAGAATTCTGGAAGGTGAAATCAGGTATTTCCGACAGGGATGTTGTGAGGATCAATCCCGGCGATTCAGCTGTTGTTGTTTTCGATGCATGGCCCGGCATTAAGTTTCCGGCCTTTGTTGACCAGGTAAGCGAGATGGCCGATCCAATGACCGGCACATATGAAACAGAGCTGAGCCTTGACGGTATGGGATACAGGCTGGCATCAGGCTTTGTGGCAGGAGTCGACATATTCCCGGTACGTAAACAGGATCTTACTTTAATTCCTGTAGGTGCTGTTGTTGAAGCAGAAGGGGGACAGGGCTTTGTATATTATGTTACTGACTCCGGCACAGTTAAAAAAACAGGAGTTGATATTGTAACAATTTCAGGTTCCGATATAGCAGTGAAAGGTATTCCGGAAGGTATAAATGAGATAATAACCGAAGGAGCTGCCTATGTGGATGAGGGTATGAAAGTGGAAATAGTAAAATAGTCATGCAAGTCATGCAAGTCGTGCAGGCCAATAAGCCTGAAGAAGACTTGCAAGACCTGCAAGACCTGCAAGACAAGCATTATGAAAATATCGGAATTAGCAGTAAAAAACTACCAGTTCACAATAGTTGTCTTTCTTCTTCTGGTTTCGCTGGGGATCTATTCCTATTTTAAGATACCGCAGGCAACAGATCCGGAGTTTCCGGTAACTATTTTCCCGGTGATAGCGGTTTACCCGGGTGCCTCTCCATCGGATATTGAAGAACTGGTTGTGGACAAACTGGAGAAAAGCATAAAGGAGCTTGAGGATATTGACAGGATGACAAGCGAAATAGAGGAGGATATTGCTATCATCATTATTGAGTTTTCACCCGAGACAGATCCTGACATAAAATTTGATGACCTGCAGCGCCAGATAAATTCAGTCATGGCCTCTTTACCGGAGGATCTCTACAGTGTTGAGGCTTTAAAAATACAGGCAGGCAATACCAATATCATCCAGGCAGCCATTGTATCTGAAACAGCTGAATATTCAGAACTTGGAAAACTGGCTGAGAATCTTAAGGATGAGATATCGGCCCTTCCGGGAATAAGAAAAGCAGATGCGGTTGCTTATCCTGAACAGGAACTGAGGGTTGAAATAGACCTCCCCAGAATGGCACAGATGAATGTTACTGTTAGCCAGGTATTAAGTGCGATACAGAGTGAAAATGCCAACATACCGGGAGGCACGATCGAAATAGGATCAAAAAGATTCAATATAAAGACAAGCGGCAGTTATGAAAGTCTTGAGGATGTACAGCGAACGATAGTCGGTGCAGGACATGGCCGGGTTCTTTACCTGAAGGATGTTGCAGATATCAGCTGGCAGTATGAGGATATGAATTATTATGGAAGATATAACGGGGAAAAGGCTGTCTTCATCATCGCAAACATGAAGAAAGGGCAGAATATCCACATAATGCGGAATTCAATTTATGATGTTTTTGATTCATTTGAGAAGAAGCTGCCTGCCGGAGTCACCCTTGAGAGAGGTTTTGATCAGTCAGCCAATGTGAAATCAAAGCTTGGGCGTTTGCAGCGTGATTTTCTGTTTGCGTTTCTTCTTGTGCTGATCACGCTTCTGCCTTTGGGATTCAGGTCTTCAGGCATTGTTATGATATCCATACCCCTCTCTGTTCTGATTGGTATCACAGGCCTTTACCTGACCGGGTTCAGCATAAACCAGCTGAGCATTGTAGGAGCTGTGATAGCACTTGGATTGCTGGTTGATGATTCAATAGTTGTTGTTGAGAATATCTCAAGATGGGTGCGAAACGGCACAGAACCATTTGAGGCTTCTATACAGGCGACGAGACAGATCGGGCCGGCTGTTATCGGCTGCACCGCTACACTAATTCTTGCCTTCCTGCCGCTGATGTTTCTACAGGGCAAGTCAGGCCAGTATATGAGGGTGCTCCCTACAGCGGTAACTTTCATTGTCCTGGGATCACTCTTTGTTGCCCTGACAATAATCCCCTTTATAACCAGTAAATTGCTCAAAGGAGGTGTTGATCCCAGAGGAAATATTGTTCTGAGGGGTTTTCACAGGGTGATTGATTTTACATATTCCCGAGCTCTTCACTGGTCTCTCGGGAATCCGGTAAAGATGCTGCTTCTTGCAACACTGTTTTTTATTGCCTCTCTTTTTATAATCAACATTGTAGGATTCAGTCTATTCCCGAAAGCCGGACTGCCACAGTTTTTTATTACCGTCGAAACTCCCAGGGGCAGCAATATAAGTGAAACCGATAAAGCTGTGAGATTTGTCGAATCGGTCCTCAGTACCAGACCTGAGGTGGTTTATTACATGTCAAATGTAGGAAAAGGGAACCCTATGATCTATTATAATTCATTTCAGAAGCATGAGCAGGCAACCATCGGGGAGGTGCTTTGTGAGGTTAAACGTGAGCTTGTGCCTGATATCGGCAGTTTTATTGACGATCTGCGGGATACAATGAACACTTATGTAAATGCAAGGGTATATGTAAATGAGTTTGAAAACGGTTCACCGGTTGATGCCCCGATTGCCGTAAGGCTTGTAGGAGATAACCTTGATACACTGAAACATTATTCGGGGGTTATCGAGAATATTTTCAGGCAGCATGAAGGAACAACATATATAAAAAACCCTCTCAGCCAGTCACTTACAGATATCAGGATTAGCGTTAATACGGGAAAGGCAGGTATGTTCGGTGTACCTTCAGCGGAGATAGACAGGACCATCAGGCTCGCTCTCGCAGGGATCACTGCGGGGAAATATCGTGATCCGGATGGCAAGGAATATTCGATAAATGTCAGGATGCCGGAAACGATGACAGAGAATCATCTTATTCTTGATGATGTTTATATTGCATCACTCACCGGAGCCCAGATCCCTTTATCTCAGCTTGCCAGTATCGGATTCTCCAGTTCACCTACCCTGATACAGCATTATAACAATGAAAGAGCGATGACTGTTTCCTCATCCGTCAGAACGGGTTTCAATACTGACAGGGTTACCAGGGAAATACTTTCGAAAATCAGGGAACTGGAGCTTCCGGAGGAATTTAAAATAGTTGAAGCCGGAGAGATTGAAAGCAGGCGGGAAAGCTTCGAAGGAATAGGAACCGCAATTATAATTGCTATTTTTGGGATTTTCGCCGTGTTGATACTTGAATTCAGGACCTTCAAGAGCACACTCATTGTTCTTTCGGTCATACCTCTGGGTGTCATCGGCGGCCTGGTTATGTTATGGCTGACAGGTTATACTCTCTCATTTGCTGCAGCAATAGGTTTTGTGGCTTTAACAGGTATTGAGATTAAAAATTCCATCCTGCTGGTCGATTTTACCAATCAGCTTCGTGAACAGGGTACTCCTCTTAATGATGCCATAATAAAGGCCGGTGAGATAAGGTTTCTTCCTGTCCTTCTTACAACCCTGACAGCTATTGGCGGACTTTTGCCGATTGCACTGAGCAAGTCAGCACTCTATTCACCGCTTGCCTTTGTGATAATAGGAGGGCTGATAACCTCCACTCTTCTTGCAAGACTGGTCACTCCTGTTATGTATAAGCTTATTCCGCCGAAAATATAAAAACAGACTATCCTTACAGATTAAATTATCTGTTATAATATCATTAATGTTGTAATAATTTCTTAACTTGTAAGGATCAAAACCCGATCTGTAACTAAACACAATCAACATGAGAATTCTTATTATTGGATGTATTGCATTTGTAATCTGGTGCTTCGTTTCCGCATGGCTGTATAACGATCATCTTTTGCCGGCACTTAAAAAACCGGCTGCAGTTGTTACAGTTGAGGATACCGGTACCAGTAAGGCAGATTCTTTAATGAAGCTTAAAGCAATGATGCCGGAGGACCTCATGATCTATTTTGAATTTAATAACACTAAATTCAAACGTGATCCGCAAACTGACAGCAGGGTAGCTGAATTTAAGGCATGGCTCGATAAATATCCGGGTTCAATGCTTAGTGTGACAGGTCATACCGACCTGGTGGGAACTCCTGATTATAACCAGGCTCTGGGATTGAAAAGAGCCGAAATTGTTGGCAAATATCTTGAAAACCAGGGGATTGATGCAGGGAAAATATTGACAGAATCACTGGGCGAAAGTAAGCCTGCTGCAGGTTATATTACCAAAGAAGAGAGAGCTAAGAACAGAAGGACTGAAATAACAATTAAAATACAATAATATGACACTATCATTTATACAACTCGTATCTGTAACAGGAGCAGTAATTACAATCATAGCCCTGCTACTGGTGGCAGCAATCATAGGATATCTGACCGCATGGTTTTATGCAAAATCGGTATACACTCCCATAATTAAGGGTCTGGAGGCAGAAAAAGAGGATCTGCTGAAACAGTTAGCAGGACTTAAAGAGGACGTAACCAAACTTAACGGCAATATTGATGATCTGAACAAAAAAATCGCCAAACTGGAGGAAGAAGGAAAAAAGAAGGATGACAAGATTAATGAACTGAAAAGTAAAAAAGAATAACTCATCTTTTTTTTAGGCAGAAATTATAAAGATCAGGCTGGAAAGATCAGTCTTCTATGGCAGAATGGTAATCCTGTAAAGACCTTACTTGATATTTACCGTTCTGTCTTTCTTTTATACCCTCGGTTGCGGATAATGCGGCTGATGTTGTTGTAATATAAGGTATACCATATTTGATGGCATCTTTTCTTATGTAAGAATCATCATATTCGCTTAAACGGCCTGCAGGTGTGTTGACAACCAGGTCAATCTCTCCGTTTTTTATAGCATCAATAATATTGGGTCTGCCTTCATGGACCTTCAGGATCAATGTTGCTGTAACACCTTGTTCTTCAAGAAATTGTTTTGTGCCTCCGGTTGATAATATATTGAATCCCATATCCCGAAAATTCCTGGCAAATTCAATGATACGATTTTTATCACGGTCGGCAATTGTGATCAGAACAGTTCCCTTAATGGGAAGAGGTGATTGAGTAGCCTCCTGTGATTTAAAAAATGCCATGCCGTATGAATCGGCCATGCCAAGCACTTCACCGGTTGAGCGCATCTCAGGACCAAGCAGGGGGTCGATAGCCGGAAACATATTGAAAGGGAAAACAGCCTCCTTGACTCCATAATGCTTTATACTCCTGTTTCTGAGGTTAAAATCAGACAGTTTTTGTCCCAGGAGTATCTGTGTGGCAATCCTTGCCATTGAAACATTACAGACCTTTGAAACAAGGGGAACGGTCCTCGAAGCCCGCGGATTGGCTTCCAGGATATATACCACATCCTCATATATTGCATACTGGATATTCATAAGCCCAATAACATTTAATTCCATTGCAAGCCTCCGGGTATAGTCATAGATTGTCTTCTTATGTTCTTTCTCTATCACAACAGGAGGGATTACACAGGCTGAATCGCCGGAATGGATGCCGGCATATTCTATATGCTGCATCACTACAGGAACAAAAGCATCTGTTCCGTCCGATATTGCATCTGCCTCCGATTCAATTGCATCTTCAAGGAATTTATCGAGAAGAAGGGGTCTGTCGGGTGAAACACCGACAGCTTTTGTCACATATTCTTCAAGCATATCCTCATCGAGGATTATTTTCATTGCCCTGCCTCCAAGCACATATGATGGCCTTATCATAAGGGGATACCCAATCTCTTTAGCTATTGCCAGAGCCTCCTCAAGGTTCCCGGCCATTCCTGATTCAGGCTGGGGGATACCCAGTCTTGTTATTACCTGCCTGAAACGGTCACGATCTTCAGCAAGATCAATGGTCTCAGGTGTTGTTCCAAGTATTTTCACACCTGCCTCGGATAGTTCTCTGGAGAGGTTAAGAGGGGTCTGTCCTCCGAACTGGACAATAATCCCTTCAGGCTTTTCCTTTTCATAGATGCTCAGCACATCTTCGGCAGTGAGAGGCTCGAAATAGAGCTTATCGGAGGTGTCGTAATCGGTGGATACTGTTTCGGGATTACAGTTAACCATTATCGATTCGTATCCTGCATCACGTATGGCAAAGGCTGCATGAACACAGCAATAGTCGAATTCGATTCCCTGGCCTATCCTGTTGGGACCGCCGCCCAGCACCATTATCTTTTTCCTGCTGCTAACCTCGACCTTGTCGGGAGCATTGTAAGTTGAGAAATAATATGAGGCATTTTCAACACCGCTGACAGGAACAGGTTCCCACGATTCCTTTAATCCCAGTGAAATCCTTTTTTCCCTGATTTCCCTTTCCGGTATACCCAGCAGCTTTGAAAGATATTTATCAGCAAATCCATCTTTTTTTGCCTGTAACAGGACATCATCAGGAGGCATTTTCCCCCTGAAAGTAAGTATCTTCTCTTCCTCCTCAACCAGCTCCTTCATTTGCTGAATGAACCAGGACTTAATGTGAGTCTTTTTATGAAGTTCCTCAATGTCAGCGCCTTTACGCAATGCCTCGTACATTATGAACTGCCGTTCGCTCGAGGGATTCTTAAGCAGGGCCATCAGTTCATCAAGAGGTTTCTTATTGAAGTCATTGGCAAATCCAAGTCCATACCGGCCGATTTCAAGCGACCTTATTGCTTTCTGGAAAGCCTCTTTATAATTTTTCCCGATACTCATAACTTCACCTACAGCCTGCATCTGTGTGCCGAGCTTATCATCGAGTCCGTCAAATTTCTCAAATGCCCAGCGTGCGAATTTTACAACGACATAATCACCGCCGGGTGTATATTTATCGAGCGTTCCTTCCCGCCAATATGGTATTTCATCAAGTGTAAGTCCTCCTGCAAGCAGCGATGAGACATAGGCAATGGGGAATCCGGTTGCCTTAGAAGCAAGAGCAGAAGACCTTGACGTTCGCGGGTTGATTTCAATAACCACCACCCTGCCTGTTTCGGGATCATGCGCAAACTGTACGTTTGTTCCCCCTATTACTTGTATAGCCTCAACTATATCGTATGAATATTTCCGGAGCTGTTTCTGAAGTTGCTCCGATATAGTCAGCATTGGTGCAGTGCAGTAGGAATCACCCGTATGAATGCCCATGGCATCGACATTCTCTATGAAACAGACAGTTATCATCTGGTTTTTGGCATCTCTGACTACTTCAAGCTCCAGCTCTTCCCAGCCAAGAACAGATTCCTCGATGAGGATCTGGTTCACTATACTTGCAGCTAGTCCCCTGCTTGCAATTATCTGTAATTCCTCAAGGTTATATACAAGTCCGCCGCCCGTGCCTCCCATTGTGTAAGCAGGACGTATAACAACAGGATAACCAAGCTCAGCGGCCACAATCTCTGCATCTTCAACGCTGTTGACCGCCTTGCTCTTTGGCATTTCGATACCTAGACGGTTCATGGTCTCCTTGAATGCCGTCCGGTCTTCACCACGTTCTATGGCGTCAATATTGACACCTATGACCTTTACATTGTATTTTTTCAGAATGCCTTTTTTTGCAAGCAGCGAAGAGAGATTCAACCCTGTCTGACCTCCAAGATTAGGCAGCAGGGCATCAGGACGTTCTTTCTTAATGATCTCGGTGAGGGCATATTCATTAAGGGGTTCAATATACGTTACATCTGCCATTCCGGGATCTGTCATGATCGTTGCTGGATTGGAGTTGACAAGCACGATCTTATAACCTAACGAACGTAATGCTTTACAGGCCTGTGTTCCTGAATAGTCGAATTCACAGGCCTGTCCGATGATTATCGGTCCTGAACCTATTATCATCACTTTATTTATATCTTCTCTGCGCGGCATGATGATTCTGAATCACGGTCCGCAAGATAAAGAATCATTTTGGAAAGGTGAGAAGAGATGATATCAAAACAATGAGAAAGATATAAACCGTTTCAGGTGGTTTAAAAAGTTGAAGGAACCGCTCCGTAGTTCAATAAATAAGAAAAATACTTAAACTTCCTCCTGTTTCACTCAGTGCGGTCAGTTTATTCCTTTTCAGTGCTTCCCGGGTCACAAAATTCAGCTTAACCAGTATTCATTTTACAAGTTACAATGTTTTTGGACCAGAGGCAATTTTTTTTCTTATGATAGTCAATTACTGAATCAAGCATTCCCTGCTCCTCGAGTAATATTATCATTAATTCAATTAATAGCTTGTATAATCCATTGAATTATATTACTTTGGTATTATGAGGTGATCAGTATTTCAATACTATCCAATATGGACTATAAAGACTCTTTTAAAAAGGGATTGATCAAACGCATTCCTGTCCTGGAATGGCTCCCGGGTTATAATTTGAAACTATTTGGCAGTGATACTGTATCAGGACTTACTCTTGCGGCTTATGCAATACCTGTTGCACTTGCGTATGCAACACTGGCAGGATTACCGCCGCAATATGGTATTTATGGATATCTGATAGGAGGTGTGTTTTATGCCATGCTGGGAACAGGGAAGCAGCTGGCAGTTGGTCCGACTTCAGCAATTTCACTGCTTATTGGAGTGACACTTGCAGATATGGCAGGCGGCGACGTTCAGCGATGGGTAGATCTGGCATCATTGTCAGCCCTGATATTTGCCTTTATGAGCATCCTGGCTTATCTGCTTCGCCTTAGCAGCATAATAAACTTTATAAGCGAAATTGTCCTGGTGGGCTTTAAAGCCGGTGCGGCGATAGCAATAGCGCTGACTCAGCTGCCAAAGCTTTTTGGCGTTCCCGGTGGCGGAGAGAGTTCTATCGACCGGTTAGCAGTTCTTTTTAACCAGCTGCCGGATACAAATATATATGTTTTGATATTTGGCATTGTGGCAGTTGCTCTGCTCGTTACAGGAGATAAATTATTTCCGGGCAAACCTGTCGCAATTATAGTTGTGGCATTATCAGTAATCATAATGTCATTTACGCCGCTTGACTCGATGAATTTCAAAACCGTTGGTGTTCTACCAAGTGGTTTGCCAGATTTGCGTCTTCCAACGTTGAACCTCGAAGATATTGGAAAAATAATTCCCCTGGCATTTGCCTGTTTCCTGCTGGCTTATATTGAAAGTGTTTCTGCAGCAAAAACAATGGCTCAAAAGAATGGCTACGATATTGATGCAAGACAGGAGCTGCTTGCACTGGGTGTTGCCAACCTTGCCACATCTTTAGGTCAGGGATACCCGGTAAGCGGCGGCTTGTCGCAATCGGCAGTTAATGATAAGGCAGGAGCCAGAACCCCTTTATCACTTGTTGTGGCATCGGGCGCAATTGCAATTTGTCTTTTGTTGCTTACAGGGCTGCTTAAAAATCTGCCGTCAGTAATACTGGCATCAATTGTACTTGTTGCCATCAAGGGTCTGGTTGATATTAAAGAGATGAAACGTCTGTTCAAAGTAAACAGTTTTGATTTCATCGTGGCAATGACAGCGCTTGTAAGTGTAATAATATTCGGAATATTATATGGAGTGCTTATAGCTGCACTTTTTTCACTGACACTGATTATTAGAAATGTATCCAGTCCCAATGTGGCATTCCTTGGCAGGATTCCCGGAACAAACAGATATACTGATATAAAGCGGCATCCCGATAATGAATTATTGCCTGGAATCCTTCTATTCAGGGTAGAGTCACCGCTGGTATATTTCAATGTGGCGACAGTATACAACACCGTGTGGACCAAGGTTAAAGAGATGGGTGCATCACTGAAAACCGTAATCTTTGATTTAAGTACCTCGGCTACAATAGATTCCAGCGGAGCAAGGTTGGTAAAACGGTTACAGCAGAATCTGAAGAAAAGAGGTATTGAATTAAAGGTTGCTGAAGCTCATTCAGGTGTCCGTGATATTTTAAGATTCGAGGATATTGAACAATTACTCGGGCATGTGAGCCGGCGAGATACACTCCACGATGTTGTTGTTACTGCCATTGGTGAGAGAGAACCTGATATAAAAAAGGCACCTGTAAAGCCAAAAAAATTGCTTACGCCTGAAATTGTTGCACAAATCATATTAGGCAATAACTATTTTACAGAAACACATCCCCGCGAATATTTCGAAAGCTTCAGTTTTGAGCAGACACCATATATTACACTTGTTACATGTTCCGATTCACGTGTCCCAATTAATTCACTGATGCCTGATACTTCAAACAAGGTTTTTTCAATTCAGAATATCGGCAACCAGATCCTGTCGACCGAAGGTTCTGTCGATTACGGCATTTATCATCTGAAGACACCTTTGTTGTTTTTCCTTGGGCATTCTGATTGCGGGGCTATAAAAGCATACCTGAAAGGATTCGAGAAGGAGACCTACAACATTAAGCATGAGCTCGACTTCTTAAGACCTTCTATTAAAGAGACTAAAGCTGTTGCAGACTTTGACAAGCTTCATACCAGGATCATTGAAAAGAACCTTGATTACCAGGTAAATATTGCTTACAAGAAATACAGGGATCTGGTACAATCGGGAGAATTGACAATAATCGCAGGTTTCTACGATTTCAAGGGAGAATATGGAAGGGGTATGGGTGATATAGTCATTGTGAATGTGAATAAACACAAGGATGTTGAGGAAATGCGCAATCTGCAGCTGTTTGATATTTTGTCGAAAGCGCAGAAGGAATTGCATATAGGGAGGCTGCCGGAGGACAAAGCTAAGTAACCGCACCTCTTTTATCCTTTCAGCCTTCATATATAAATAAAACAATATTTTCTGTAACCTTTTCCTGAAATTAAGGTTTCCAGTATAAATTGCATTATAATAATAATTGCACTAAAGTTTGGAAAAACTGTCGGACAACGAGCTCATGCTTAAGGTAAAAGATGGTGACATTCAAAAGATGGGTCTGCTTTATGAGAGATACTATCGGCAGTTATATTGTTTTTTTCTTCATATGACCAGGGGGAAAGAGCTTAGTGAAGATATGATTCAAAATGTGTTCTTAAGAATGCTTAAATATCGAAAAGCTTTTACAGGTTCAGGTGAATTCCGAATCTGGATGTATCATGTTGCAAGGAATCTGATACTTGATCATCATAAAAAAAACAGTAAGACACCTTCCCATAACAGCCTGCAGCTTAAAGATTTTGAGGAGAGAATCTCTGGCGGACAACTTACTGATGATCAGCTGGACCGACAACAAAAACTTGAACTCCTTGAAACAGCAATGAATAATCTTAGCTATAAAAATCGTGAACTTCTTGTTATGTGCAGGTACCAGAAACTTAGATATTCTGAAATAGCCAGGGTGCTGAATATAACGGAAGGAGCTGTAAAAGTAAGGATTCATCGTGCATTAAATGAGCTTAAGAGTAATTATTTGAAAATTGAGAATTAAAATGAAGGATATGAAATGTAGTGAATGCAGAAACAGGCTTACATTATTGCTTACAGGAGATCCGGATAAAGAAATACAACACGAAATTGAGGAACATTTATCAATATGTCAGGATTGTAAGGCCGAATTAGAGAACATGAAAGCTGTCTGGGAGCTGATGGGTGAGATCCCTCAACCGGAACCCTCTGAAGCATTACATACCAGATTTAATACAATGCTTCTTGATTACCAGAATAAAATAAACATGAGGAAAAGCTTCCTGTCTGTTGTTAAGAAATGGATAAACCGGCTGATTGAAAATATTACCCTGCAGGTTCAGCCACGTTTTGCATTTAGCATTTATTTGATTATAACAGGGCTCCTTATAGGTTATCTATTACCTAAACCACATAGGTCTGCGATTGCTTTTAACAGGCAAATTGATTCTCTTGTTCTTCAGGTTTCAGAGGTTAAGCAATTAATGATGCTTTCACTTTTGCAAAATCCGTCAGCTTCACAACGAATACGGGCAGTTTCATATTCTTATGAAATAAACAGGGTTGACAAGAAGGTCATAGATGCCCTGTTTACAACATTGAATGAAGATCCAAATGTAAATGTACGACTTGTTACTCTCGAGGCGCTGGTCGAATTTTCTGATTTACCCGTGGTACGTGAAGGACTTGTAAGGAGTATCTCACTCCAGGAATCACCCCTTTTGCAATCGGCAATAGCAGATGTTATGGTTAAGCTCCACGAAAAAAGTTCTGTTCCGTCTCTTAAGGAACTACTTAATAAGAAAGACCTCAACCAGATGGTTAAAACAAATATAGAGAATAGTATAAGTCAATTGATTTAATTATAAAACAAACAAACCATGAAAAGAAATCTAATCTGCCTTGTTATAGTATTAATGATCACAAGTACTCTCAGCGAGGCTTTCGGACAGGAATTTAAAGAGAAATTAAACAAGGAATTCACAGTTTCCGGTGATCCGGGTAAATGTACTTTATTCATCTATAACATTTCCGGTTTTATTAGGATTGAGGGTATTTCGGGAAACAAAGTGACCGTTGAAATGGACAAGACCATTTCCGCTGATAACAATAAAATACTTGAAGCAGGTAAAAAAGAATTCAGGCTCGCCTTTGATCAAAAGCCGGATACAATAATCGCCTATATCGCAGAGCCTTTTGATTCGCGACCGCGCAAAAACTGGCATAATAATAACCGCAGGATAGACTATGAATTTAATGTCGATTTTGTTGTAAAGGTGCCTGAAAATATGAGCCTGCACATTTCAACAGTTAACAATGGGGATATTTCAGTTAAGAATGTTAAAGGTACCTTGCATATAAATAATGTTAATGAAGGAATTACTATTTCCGGAGCAAAAGGAACTACTTATGCTCATACCGTAAATGGAGATATATCAGTTGATTATCTCACAAATCCTTCCGAAGAATCCTCTTATTATACGATTAACGGCGACATTAATGTGAGCTACAAACCGGATCTTTCAGCTGATATCCGGTTTAAAAGTATGAACGGAGATCTGTTTACAGATTTTCCCGATACGCAGTTGCAGCCGGCAACGGTTGTAAAAATACAGGATAAATCTGACGGCAGGAGAGTTTATAAACTTAACAGCTCAACCAGTGTACGTTTTGGCAAGGGAGGCAGCCTTTTTAAATTTGAAACACTTAATGGGAATGTTTATATAAAAAGACAATCTTAATCTATAATGTTATGAAAAGAATGAAAATTTTTAGCCCGGTAATACTGTGCCTGGCAATTTCAATGAATTTGTCTGCCCAGCAGACACCATCTGAACAGCTTGTTGTTCCACTGAGCAGTCCGGGTAAACCTTATACACTTAAAGTACATTTAGTGACCGGCTCCATTGAAGTTACAAGCTATGAGGGGAAAGATATCATCATCGATGTAACCTCAGATGATGATGGAGAAAAACAATCGTTAACAACCAGAGAGGGTATGAATAGAATTTCGACATCGGGCGGCTATGAAGTTACAGCCAGGGAACTTGACAATGTTGTTACCGTACAATCAGGCAATCCTATGAAGGCTGTTAACCTTGATATGAAAATACCACAGAATGTGAAACTTAATTTAGGGACAGTAAACAATGGGAGTATTATAGTTGATAATATAACAGGAGAACTTGAGGTGAAGAATGTAAACGATATGATCAGACTTACAAATATCTCCGGATCTGTTGTTGCAAATACCATAAACGGAGATGTTACAGTAACGTTTAAAAGCGTTGATCCTGCTTCTCCGATGGCATTTTCCACATTGAACGGGGATGTGGATGTGACTTTCCCGGCAGATACAAAGGCAAATCTGAAATTAAAATCTGATAACGGAGACATATTCAGTGATTTTGAAGTAGAAATAAATAAGACAACTCCCAAAATAGACAAGACAGAAGACAAAGGGATGTATAAGATAAAAAAGGATGACTGGGTCTCCGGAAAAATAAACGGGGGAGGTCCTGAGATAATGATGAAAAACATGCATGGGGACATTTATGTGAAAAGGGCGTCTAAATAATTCCAGCATTTTTACAGATAATTTAAACAAGAATATCTGTTTATTTAGTGTTTCTTCAACACCTCCGGTGTTGTCCCCTTTGTAACCATACCTACTATGGATATGACCATGGATATTGGACTTGGATGCCGCTGGCATCAGTTATTTCAATTATCAAGCTGATCCAGGAGTTCCTTATTGGCTATTGATTTCAGTTCTATTTGCTCTGTAAGCAATGAGTCGGTACTGAGTTTTATAGCTCTCTGCAGATAGATATCACTATTTTTCAGAAATGCACTTTTCAATTGCTTGTTTTTATTTATAATGCCCAGGCGCTGAAATTCAAGTCCGGCAGAATAATTGGACTGAAAGTCATTTTTATTTGTGGCAAGTATCTGCAACTGTTTATTCAGTTCATCAACACCTGAAGGGAGTGATTCAAATATCCGGAAATAAGTGTTCGCTTCGTCATAACCCTCCCGTTCCCAAATAATATCGCCATTTACAGTAGCGATTATTACTTTCGGGATTGAGTTAGCCCTGTATTTTTTTACAAGGTTTTTTTCGGCTTCAACGTCAATCCTTACTCCGACAAAATAAGTTGCAAATTTTTGAACCTCAGGGTTCTGCCATAGTTCCACATCCATATCTTTACAAGGGTGGCACCATGACGCCCAGAAGTCCATTACTATTAATCTTCCCGACTTACTTGCAATTGATCTGGCCAGGTCATAATTACGCAGCAGATGAATCTGTGCTCCGGTATTAGCAGAAACAAGAAAACCGGATATAAGGAATAACAGGATTTTATTCTTCACAATGGGATAAGATTATTTCCCCAAAGTTAAATCATAATATAAAACAACCTGAAAAGGCGGGATGTTTTTTTATTGCTCCGTCAGGACTCAAATTCGAGCTTTCCTGATACTTATGTTCTGAGCCCTATTAATTGATGAATGCAATTTATTATCAAATCCCGGAAAATAATCAACGGAAGCTTTTTTATTATAATGTTACATACTATTTATTTTTAGCTAATCGACTTGCCAAAATATATTTGACTTTTTGTTTATGTTGTAGTAAATTAGCTTTATTAAACAATAAATCAAATGAAACCAATCCGTTATCTTGCCGCTGGTCTGTTATTACTTACAGGAGTCTTGCATATCCTCCCCATATTTAAAACTCCATCCGATACCAATTCAATTCCAATGTTGGTTTTTGGCATTATTTATTTTTCCATTGGGGTACTATTGATTATGAAGATCAAGTATGACTCTTTGTTGGGGATTATCTTTCCCCTTATCGGATTGGGAACTGGTTTTTTTGTAGTCGGCATTAAGAATTGGAATACCATGCTGGCCTTTATGTTTGTAATTGATGCGGTAGTTATGATATGCTGCTTAATCCTTTTACTGAATAAAAATAAAAATTAATTTATAGTTTTAATGTTATAATTATCGGCCCCCGGAAATCAGCTCCGTGGGCTTTTACTTTCACAATGATGATTTATATATAGTACAGCTTTACTAATTTAACTTTAAACTTATGAAAGCATTAAACTGGATTGCATGGATTTCTTCAGGAATTGGAGTGGTATTTGTCTTATTAGGATTTATTTCAGCACTTTTTGGGAGATTGCGTCCCGAGACGGAGTCAATAAATTATTTCCATGCTGCAAATAGTTTCTTCCTCATAACAATGTCTTCACTTCTTTTTCTTCACTTAGATCAGCATAAAAAGGAATAAGTCATCCCTAAACCGGGGAGCAGAATATTATTCTGATACTTACTTCTGTTATTGCGTGTTGTCGGATTTACAGCGGCATTCCCTTCATTTTATATTGCAGACACACAAGCATAAATGCAGCGAATTTCAATCAAGAGATGCTGCTTCTTTTATTGTTTTTTGGTTTAGTGCGGTTGGGCGTAGAGTTTTTCAATTTCTGGATAGATTTTTGTGTTGTTACCTCTACAAACAATTTGTCTAAGATTGCTTCTGCTTTCACAGATGTTAAATTAGTGTCACCCATTTTATAAGTCTTAATAATCTTCATTTTTTGAGTCCAGCCACAAACAGCTTCTTTCATAGTCAAGGGCCATAAATCATTGTCCTTATACACAAGTAAAGTCTCTTTATCATAATTATATGAAAATTCTTCAAGTTCTGCTATAACAAATTCAGATCCAATCTTGCCACTGGATATTTCATAATGGCTTGAATATATTACATAGACCTTATTGTCAGGAATACCATAATAATAAGCAGGATACGGCGTAGGGAAATAATGTTTATTACTCATGGCTTTGTAGATTAGTTTAGGTTTGTTTTTGGTTCTTTTCATGGTGAAGCGTATTTATATTATACACTGCAAGATAATATTTTTATAAAACAAAGGACACCGGTAAGTCAATCCAAACTGCCGGATTTTTTATTTACATATTTCAAATATTCTTATGGAATTTATTACAGCGGTATTTCCTTCCTTTAGCAAGTCACATCAGACCTTACTTCGTATTGCAGCCAGACATTTCAATCATGAAGTGCTGCTTCTTTAATTTTTTAATGTCTGGCTCATAATCGCTAGTAGGAAATGAAAAGAATAGTTAGTCCATGCTCTATCTTTAAATTCAGGCTCAGATGGTTGGCTTTTATTCCTGGTCTCCTTAATAGATATTAATGGTTACACTTTTAAGAGAAATGATAAACTAATAATTTATTTCTACCTTTAATTTGTTATCTAAAATCTGATTAGGTATAAAACATTGTTTTGCTTCATTATTTAATTGGTATAGCTTAAAGGATACAAATTTCATAATTGCACTATGATATACGAAAACATCTTACAAACCATTGGGAATACTCCTCTTGTCAGGATAAATCATGTGAATCCAAACAAATGGTAAAATTGACAATCATGGTTGAAACAGAAGCTGCAATTGAAATGACAAGACAGATAGTTTAAAATGAAGGAATTTTTGTTGGAATGAGTAGCGGAGCAGCTATGTATGCTGCTATTGAAGTAGCCAGGGAAATTATATCTGGAGTAATAGTAGTCATTTTCCCAGATAGAGGAGAGAAATATTTGACCACTAATTTATTCAAGGTGAAATAATAAATCCCTGAAGCCGTTTTAGAAAATATTGGTGATACTTTCATTAAATTCATTGACGAACAGACAAATAAATTGATTATCGTACTTTAGTTTTTGATAAAGAATTTTAAATTTACATCAGCAGACTATAATTTTACAAATGTTTTAGAAACTAACAAGTAACATTTTTTTAAAGCCCTTGAAGGTACTGAAGATGGACGAATTTAATAGTTTAATAATTGAGCAGACCCCAAAGACTCCACAAATTGATTTGAATCAATTGACAGGTGATCTTATTTTCTCTGGCAAGTCAATTCCTGAAAATGCAGCCAAAGTTTATGAACCTGTATTGAATTGGGTGACAGAATATATTCTAAAAGCCAGGCCAACTACCAATTTAAGGCTCGATCTGGAGTATTTCAATACTTCATCATTATTATGGCTGGCAAAAATACTTAAAGTACTGATCCGGATCAGTGAGCCTGATTATGTTTTAATCGTACATTTGTATTTACCTGTTGAGGATTATGATGAATTGAATGATTTTGATGATATTAAAGATGCTTTTATGCCAATATCAAATATAGATCAGGATACCATACCTTATATTGGCATTAAACTACATGGGACAGACGACAAAGGTGAAATAATTAAAGATGCATTGGTATTTATTGAGCCTGAACAATTTAGAGACTTAAAATACGCACAAAAATAATTTTTTAGATTACCTCCTGCTTCACTCGCTTTTTTACAGATATTTCCCGTTAGATTATTTAGGCTAAATCAAATAAACAAAAAGGTATTGTATTATATTAAATATTGAAGAATAAGATAACGGGGTTGATATTTGGGAAGAAAGATATTATCTGGCCAGCAGGTTTATGTTGTTCAGAAGAGAATCCCTGAATGACTTCCCAAGTGGTAAGTTTTTAAAAGTGCCTCCAACAATCAGATCAATGGTATTTTCTTTGATAGCTTGGATCATACTTTTATTAACTATAAAGGATCGGTGAATCCTGATAAAAACTCCTGAAGGAAGTTGATTTTGAATTCCCTTCATGGTGAAATGAATCGTAAACCTCTCATCATTAGTGTTAAGAGTAACATAATTCTCAAGAGCTTCAACATATATTATATCTTTAATTTTCAACTTAGCTAATGCTGATCCTTTCTTAATAAATATCTCATTATCACTGCTATTGCTGACTTCCTTACATGAATAATACCTAATTGCCTTATCAATAGCTTTACAGAACCTTGAATAAGTGACAGGTTTAAGCAGATAATCAACAACATTGAGATCAAAAGCTTTCAGGGCATTTTGATCACCGGATGATACCATTATAATATTAGGTCTATAGTCGAGACTAGTTATAAAATCGAAGCTGTCCATTTCGAGTGTCTCAAGATCAAGAAAGACAAGCTCAATATCCTGTTGTTTTGATAATTGGTTTCTCGCTGATGTTGAATCACTAAATGTATCGATAAGATTGAGAGAAGAAAATTTCCCTACAAATTCTTCAAGAAGAATGCAATTTGCTTTATCGGCAACTATAATGCAATCCATTATTGCTATTTTAGTTTATTAATTCAGATTTATTGTTTCCGTGGTATTGTATGGGCAAAAGTAGTTTTTTTAAGGTTATAATCAGATTATTGTTTTGTTATTTTCACAAAGAATTTATTCATGATTGCTTTTAAAATATGGGTGATTAAATATTGGTAATATTATCAGTCATTATAAATTCAAAAGGTATATTAAGAGTCGATGAAATATATTCACCTTGATTGAATATATCATCCTCCAAATCATGATTTGTGTGGGAACTTCATCTATCAGTCGATGGTATTATCTTTTTAACTTTATGTCGAACTCTCGTTAATTTAATAAAAAGTGCCACTAACGGACGATTTAAAGCTGTTAGTCAAATAAAATAGGTGGGTTTTAACAAATTTTATAAATTAGAAGTCTGTATTTATATAGAGGCTGAGCATAACATTCTTTTCAAATTTTTTCCCTGATTTCACCTGGGGAAAGTTTAAATCTAAGAAAGGTTTAATGGAAAATGTGAAGCTCTTCTTTGAGTCTGATACAGGTATCCTCTGACTCGTTTTGTTAGTCTTTTATAATGTGACTGACGGGGCGGGAGCATCGCTAAAGGTAAGGTTTTTATAAGTTAAAGAGTCCTTACCCCGAAAATCTTTTAAATATTAAGAAG
>CAZHRV010000230.1:0-15728 GCA_964535035.1 uncultured Rikenellaceae bacterium | reverse complement strand
TTTAGTATTGATGGACATCAGAATGCCCAAAATGGATGGGAATGAAGCCACACGTCAAATCCGTAAATTTAATAAGGATGTAATCATCATAGCACAAACAGCCTATGCATTTACTGGTGACAGTGAAAAGGCAATAGAAGCGGGATGCAACGATTATATTTCAAAACCGATTAATAAGACCTTATTGTATGAGTTAATAAATAAGTATTGTAATAAATGATATACTTTGCCTGCTAAAGAGCGTACTTCCATTACAATAAATCTCTAAAACCACGTAACGTGATGATTAAAAAAAGGATAAAAGAAATCCGTGATTATATTTTTGCAGAGAATGAAAATTTCCCTTTGGAGCATCGTATTTTGTTGTCTACAATTATCGTTGGAATATTGATGAGTACTTTGGGTGGAATAATCAATTATATTACTTCTCCTTCAGTAATTGCAATAATAATACTAATCTTTATATCTGTTCTGCTGATAGTCACTTACTATTTTGTCAGATTTAAAAGCATAGTTAAACTTTTTGCTACACCAATTATTATCATTGCAATATTTGGAGTTTCAACTATTTGGATTTTTAATGGCGGCATAAACGGGTCGAATATAATGCCTGCATTTGTAATATTAATCCTTGGGATATTTGTGGTTCCCAATAAAATCAAGAAATATATTCTCATTCTTTTTATTGCAGTAAATATTTTTATACTTTTCATTCAGTTCTATAGACCGGATTTAATAACAGACTTCCCAACGGAAACTGACCGTTGGATTGACAATGTAATTACATTAATTTACTCTTCCTACTTAATATATTTAATTATAAGGTTTGTTCACAAAAACTATACTCTTGAAAGGTTTAAAGTTGAAAAGAGCGAAATAAGACTTCATCAACTAAATGCCGATAAAGACCGCTTTATATCAATTCTTGGACACGATTTAAAAAATCCTTTCAATAACATTCTGGGTTTTTCTGAAGTACTAACTAATGAGATTGACAGTCTCAATAAAGACGAAATTAATGATATAGCCAAGAATATTTATAAATCTGCTCAAATCACAAATAAGTTATTAGAAGACATACTGACATGGGCAAGAACTCAACAAGGCAAAATTCCTTTCAATCCACAAATTCTGAATTTAACAGATATATGTAAGAATGTCGTTGACGTTCTTAAACCAAATGCAGATGCAAAAAACATTACAATCAATTATTCTGCTCCAGACTGGACAAATATTTTTTCAGATATTGATATGGTAAAAACAGTACTCAGAAATCTAGTTTCTAATGCGATAAAATTTACAAACAACGGTGGGGCAATAAATATTAATGCAGAGGAAAATCCTGGATTTGTAACAATATCAGTTACGGATAATGGAATTGGAATAGCACCAGGTGATCTGGCAAAACTATTTGATATATCAGAAGTTATTACAACAAAAGGTACAGCAAAAGAAACAGGAACAGGTCTGGGATTATTGCTCTGCAAAGATTTTGTGGAAAAACATGGCGGGAAAATTTGGTTAGAAAGTGAAGTGGGTAAAGGGAGCGATTTTAAATTTACTTTGCCAATACCATCTGAACAGGCAAATGCTATAAATAATTGATGGATATTTTGAAAAATAGTCTGAGCATGAGTCGTCATTCAGGAGTATAATGATCTCATGCCCAGACATTCAAATCAAAATATCATTTTACCATGTGCCGGCATTCTGCTCATACAATCCATTTGCCAGTAAGATTTGATCATAGGGGATAGGGAAATATTCATTCTTATTTTTCGTGAATACTGCACCTGTCAGATATGGTCTTTTGGTTTTTTCCACCAAAAAATACTCGTTAATTGTTTCTGCGGCTATACCCCAGCGAACCAGATCATAAAAGCGCGGGCTCTCCGTGGCAAACTCAAGTCTTCTCTCCCACTGTAAAGCCTTTCTGGCAAAGTCCTGATCCCATGTACAGTTAACTCCGGGTTGATATGTTTGAATATAATAATTTGAGAATGTAGAATTATCCGGATATTTCAACCAATCTGTATTGGCGGCCCTTGTTCTTATCTCGTTAATCAGATCCATGGCATCATCCAGATCAGTGCCTATTTCAATCAAAGCCTCTGCCTTCATGAGTAATACATCGTCATATCGCAAAATATCCCAATTCTTTGAGGCGCCAATAAATCCAACATTCTTAAATGAAGGACTGGTTGGCAGCTGAGTTTGCTTCATTGACGCAAAATACCCATAAACAGATGGAGTTCTTGCCCAGCCATAATCATAAACAAAAGTAAGGTCATATTTGAATGGATGAGTAGGTATCCCTACTGTGTGGTCGAGTCTTGGATCCACGGTATTTGTCTGAAAATCTGCAGGAGCACTCATATCGGAATCATTATATGTGTCGAACATCGGGAGTCCGTCTGCATCAGTTTTAAAAGCATTTACCACATTCTGAGAGGGCACATTGGCATGGCAACAGCCATAGCCCGGAGCCATGCTATAATCACCCATATGTATCAAATCAATCTTACCGGAAACGGTACCGTCATCCCTGGAGAATTGTATCGCGAAAACAGACTCTTCAGTATTGTCATACCCATAAGTGAAGTTCTTCCCGAAATTGTCGAACAGGTTATACTTACCGGAACTAATGACAACATCACACATATTCACTACTTCCTGGAGCCTGGCTGTATTTATATTTATTACATTATTGTTCTCATCCTGCTCATAGGCCTGGTATAATCTAACTTTTGCCAGGTACGCAGCAGCAGCGTATTTATTGGCCCTGCCTATCTCCGGTTGAGTACCCGGAAGATTATCTACTCCATACTGAAAATCGTCCGCGATAAGATCCCACAACTCATCATTGGAATATTCCCTGTTGGAAAGGTTTGCTATTTGATCAAATGTCATCGTTTCATCCACATAAACAGGATACTTGAACAGTCTTTTAAGAATGAACATCCAGTGTCCTCTCAGGAACCGTGTTTCTGCAATCCGGACCTTCTTTAAAGGCATTTCATCATCAGTAAGCCTGTTTAGCACAGCTAACGCTTTATTACATCTGGATATATTGCCATAACCTGTACTCCAGGCGCCAGATGCTGTACCATCACTGGCCATAATAGGCGCAACCATTTCTGTGGCATAATACATTCCAAAATCGGCAGTCCCGGCTCCTCCCTTATAGTTGTCTCCGGAACGAATAGCGCTATACCAGGTATCAGCCTGAATGCCAGCGCCTCCCATATCATTCAACATAGCATAAGCAGCAGTAACAAGGGCAGAAGCATTCTCCGGTGTTAGAAGCATCGATTCCGCAACAGTGCCTTGTGGTTGTACGTCTAAAAATGACTCATCGCATGAGAAAAGAAGCAAAATAGTCAATAAACCCGCGATATATAAATATTTTAATATTTTCATGATTTATAATTTAACAAGTATAACTTAATGTTCTTATAATCTTATAACTGGATGTCTATTCCAAAAGTTACTACAACCGGTTTGGGATAACCTGACAGGTTGGTATATGGAGTCTCAGGATCTGGTCCTGTAAAAGCCTTTGGCCCTTTTCTGTCAAAAAATAATAACATATTTTCACCCACTACATAGATTCTCGCAGATTGCATCTTCACCCGATTTAAGAACGCTTTTGGTATATTGTAGCTTAGTTGTACATTCTGGAGCTTTAAATATGATCCGTTAACCAGGGTATAGTCCGATCCACGTTCTTCCTGATTGATGTTATTATATGATAACATCGGGATTTCCGAACCGGGATTTTCGGGTGTCCATGCATCCAGCAGGCTACTATACTTATTACTTCCATTAACATAACCCAGGAGACCAAATTCCAGCTTAGCCCGATCCTGTACCAATGCACCATAAACTCCGCGAACAAAGACAGAAAGACTTAAGTTCTTGTAGGAAACATCGCCTGTTAAACCATATATTAGTTTCGGATTGAGAGTGCCGAGCCAATCCATATCCAACTCATTAATTATATCATCATCATTTAGATTTTTAAATTTGATGCGGCCAATACCTTTGCCAGGCTGATCTGCATAGGCATCCACCTCATCCTGGGTTTGAAAAATTCCATCGTACACGTATCCAAATTGTGCTGTAGATGAATGGCCGATAATAGTTTTCTCTGCATTATACGGATAATTAGATATAGCATTTTCGGGTAAGTATGTAACTTTATCCATAAAATGGGAAAAATTACCATTGATGCCATAACTGAAATCTCCTTTCTTGTCCTGGTACCCCAAAACAAGTTCCCATCCCTGGTTTTCCAAAGTGGCACCATTTATCCACAGTGAGGCGCCTTCCCCCTGTACAGCGAGGATTGGTGGTCTCGTTAATATATTCTTGGTTTCGCGCCAGAAATAATCAAAGGATCCTGTCACTTTTTGACTCAACAGACCAAAATCAAGCCCAAAGTTAATTTCACGGGTAGATTCCCATTTCAGGTCAGGGTTAGCAGTTTGTGTCAATTTAAAGCCTGAAGGCATAGTGCCGCCGTCCGCTCCACTTAAATCATATGCGGTACCACCCTGATATAACCCGAACAATTGTGTAAACCAATTTGGAGAAATGCCTGCATAACTCGGTTCCCATAGTTGAAACCTTGAGTAATCACCAATCATCTGATTTCCGACCACACCATAACCAGCTCTGAGTTTCAAATTGGAAATAAACAAGATATTTGTCATGAAGTTTTCCTGACTTATTACCCAGCCAACAGAACCAGCCGGGAATAATCCAAATCTGTTATTCTCACCAAATTTTGATGATCCGTCATACCTGACAGTACCTGAAACAATATATTTATCAGCAAATATATAATCTGCCTTGCCAAAATATGAGAGCAGTTGACTTCCTGTACCGGTTCCTGTTGCTGATACATTTCCTGTGCCGGTACTTACGTAGTAAAAACTAGGATCTTCAATTGCAAAATCTTCCTTGTGTACACTATTTGTTTTTAATAAGTTACTTACAGCTTCGATACCGATAAGAAACATAGCCCTTGACTTTCCTTTAATTAACTGATAATTCATTGTATTTGACCATGTCCAGTTATAAGTCAGTGCATCTATGATATCCAGTTTATTGACATCTCCACCGGTTACAAAACCACTCTTCCAAAGAGGACTGAGTACAGTCTGTTTATATAGTCCGGCTTCTAATCCAAGACTGGTTTTGTAAACCAGATTTTTTATTGGAGTAATTTCTGCGAAGACATTTCCAAATACCTTGTAATTGTTATTGCTGTTCCACTTACATACTTCAGCCATCTGGACAGGATTGGCCCTGTCGGAAAATCCTGCTCCCAATGGACCTGCAAAAGTCCCGTCGGTTTTGTAAACAGGAAGTACGGGAGGTATATAATTGCAAATATGATAGATATTTGCTGCATTATCTTTTGGGGAGGGAAGTTCTGATGAACCTAGCAATTGAATATTTTCCCCGATTTTTAATTTCTTATCCAGGAAATTAATTGAATTGTTCAGACGTAAACTTAATTGTTTATATCCTGTTTCAATTACCATTCCTTTGTTTGTATAATACGACAGATCAACCAATGTGCTGCTTCTGTCAGTTCCTCCGCTAATTGTCAGAGTGTTTGAAGAAATTATACCTGTTTGAAATGTCTGATCCGGCCAGTCAGTGTCTGAAATGGGAACAAGAGGATCATCATTTATGAATTCTTTAGTTTGCATACCATCAAGTACGGGAACATCGCCATCCATATGCCAGTTATATATATAGAACGGATTATCATTCGGATCAAGACCATCATTAACACCTGCCCGCCACAGAATCCTGCCATATTCATCAGTGTTGCACAAATCATATCGCCTTACATGATTCTGGATGGATACGCTTGTTTTGAAATCAACCCGGAATCCTCCTTTACCAGACTTGGTAGTAACGATAATAACCCCATTGGATGCTCTTGATCCGTAAATTGATGCTGCTGAAGCATCTTTCAGAATCTGAAATGATTCGATTGTACTGGGATCAAGGGATTGAAACAACTTAGAGTCTGTTGTAGGCGCACCGTCAATAATATACAGAGGGCTGGTATTCCCAAGGGTATTAATACCCCTGACATTCACAGTTGTTGTCTGATTTGGAGATCCGTCACTTGTAACATATAATCCCGCAACTTTACCTTGTACAGCTTTCAGAATATTAGAAGTCGGAACATCCTTGATTTCCTCAATATTGGCAACTGAAACAGAACCTGTCAGGTCAGCCCTTCTTTGCGTCTGATAACCTGTCACAATAACTTCATCTAATATACTTATAGATTCTTTCATTGAGATATTAATTACTTCTTGTCCGCCAACGACTATTTCCTGAGTCTGCATACCAATAAATGAAAATACAAGGATTGAATTCGCATCTATTACAGGTAAAGAATAATTTCCCCCGGCATCTGTTAATATCCCGTTTGACGTACCTTTCTCAGTTATCGTAACCCCGGCCAGGGGTTCTCCTGATGAAGCATCAGTAACTTTGCCAGTAATTTTATATTGCTGTACCAGCGATTTAGGAGTAATGACTATCAGGTTGTTCTCAAGCACTTTATAAGTGATTTCAGTTGAAGATAATAGTGTATTCAGAATGGTTTCTACATTGTCATCCTTTGCTTCTACACTCACTTCCTTTTTTAGATCAGTGAAATTCTCATTATAAAAAAATCTGAAATCAGTATTTTCTTCAATCTGATTAAATATCTCCTTCATACTCTTATCTTTTATTGAAAGAGTAATTTTGGTTCTTTGTGAATAAACAGTTGCCGACAACTGCAATACTCCGATGAATAACAGTATCGTGCTTAGTTTCATAATTAGGATTAGTTTTTTTAATTTTCCAAACTTTCTTTGGATAGAAAAAATCTCAGTATTTTTCATAGATTTGTATGTTATTAGGTTAATAAATGACGCCATATGGCCACGAAACCGATGGACGTCGTTAAATTTGCTTGATGATAATCACGCTTTATTAACGTAAGGCGTGATTTTTTTTTAGGTGCTGACTTTCTTCATAAGCTTTTAGTATAGGTTAGTAATAGATTTCTGATTTTATAATTATTTAAATAATATACTTCTGTATTGTTTCTGAAGGTATTTATCTTCATAAAGTCTGACTTCTTGCGAGTTAATCTCATACCTGATAGGTGAGGTCAATTGTATAGCTGCCAATACTTGTTCAATTGATTCTTCAAGAAGGGCCCCCGTAAAAGTGTATTCTTCAACAGGTTTATCAACAATTTGTATCTTTACGTTATAACGTCTTTCAAGTTTCGGTACCAGAGAACTTAATTTCTCATTTCTGAAGATCCATTTGGGATCTTTCCATGAAGTATAAAGTTTTGTATCAGGCACTTCGTTTACCTGTACATATAAAACATCCTGTTTTTTTGGCACCATTACTTTAGAAATATTATTATTTTTATTCTCCTTGAGGCTTATATTTCCTTCCTGTTTTTTATATACCGCTGTTTGCTTAGGTTTTAACAGGATTGTTTCCATGGCTTTTTCTTTCTTTTCAGGATTTATCAGGTCAATGGAAACCTCACCTTCTTCAAGAGTTGTTTCTATTGTACCTTCATCTCTGTAAGCTTTAACATTAAAAGCAGTGCCAAGTGCTGTGATTTTAATTTCAGAGGTATTCACCTGGAATAGCAGGTTTGCATTCTTGCTTACCTTAAAATAGGCTTCACCATCGAGATATATTGTCCTGTGTGTCAGATTGTAATCAGTAGAATAACGTAATCTTGTATCGGAATTCAACCAAACGGTTGTACTATCGGGGAGGATAATAGCCGATCTGGATCCCCTGGGGACAATCGCTTCCACCATTGCTGTGTTTTTAACACCAGGTTTACTTCTGCCGGAATAGATAATAAAGCCCGATATAGTAAGAGTAATCAAAATAAGTATTGAAGCAGCAATCAAAACCAGGGAATGAATATTGAATCGCACTTCTTTAGCAGGCAACCTGCGTATATTACGCTCTGTAATTTTTTCTCGCATTCTCCTGAGACCATCCTTTATATCAGGTTCAGTATTTGTTATAATACGCGAAGCATGCCACATTTCTTCAACCTGCCGGAATAGTTCTTTATTATATTTATCCTCTTGAAGCCATTCCGTCAATTCATCCGCCTGAGATTGAGTTAATGTTCCTTCCAGAAAACTGATAATAGTTACTTTTAATCCGTTTGTTATCTCCATTTCTTCCATATATTATATAGATACAAAAAGTGATAGTATGTATTATGTAATTATTAGAAATTTTTAATTTAACCGGGAAAGTTGTTTAAACATTTATACTAAATAGTCGGACAGTGCTTCTCTTATTTTCAATAATGCTCTGTATATTTGAACCTTCACTGTGTTTTCGGAAATATTAAGTTCGCTGGCTATTTCTTTGTGTGATAATCCTTTCTCGCGGCTTAGAAGAAATATCTTACAACATTCAGATGGAAGTCTTTCAACAGCTTTTTTTATTGCTGAATCCATTTCAGATAGCATTAAGCTTGTTTCCGGTTCATCCTCAGCACTTGCAGTCAGTAACTCTTTAAGTTTATTTGTCGTGAAAATATCCAGGTTTATTGATCTTTTATGTTTTCTCAAAACATAATTCAGACAATTATTATAGATACTGCGGGAGAGGTATCCTCCAAGAGAAATATTTATTGAGAGGATAGAAGGCTGTTCCCATATTTTGACAAACAGATCCTGAACCAGGTCTTCGGCAATTTCTTTTGAAGGTACATATAACCTGGCATATTTGCACAAAGCAGGGTAATAACTGATAAAAAGTGTTTCGAATGCTTTATAGTCTCCGGCTCTTATAGCATCCACCAAATACTTATCTGTTTCTGAAAGCATACCTGTTTCAGCTTAACTTTTTAATTCAAGTTTTTAAGTTTATCAAAAATTCTTCTTCCTTGTCTATATGTCCTGACAAAAATGCAATTTAACACAAATAACTATAATTAACGTATTTCAGCTTCTTTGAGCCGGGAGAGCCAGGTTTGGTTAGTTTAAAGGTCAAACAAAATAATCTCTTAAGTGGAAAAGCCAGTGGCTCTGACCACCTTTCGCCGGAGTAAATTGACCATCCTTTGCCGGAATTAAGTGCTTGTTGTTAAATTATTTATGATAATTGCAATTGAAGCGGCCAGATGTGGTCATGATGTCTGGCTTTTGCATATAGCCCAAAGATGCCTTACAACTCACTCCCGCACCTACTCTGAAAACGCGAGAGTGAGTGTGGGAGTGGGAGCGGGCAGTTTCAGATCTTTTTTCCCGAAACCGCCAACCCAAATCCGGTTTATCTCAGATTTCCGCGGATCAGAGTAAGAGAATGAGCCGGGAACGAATATGTGACCATATTTCCTTTTGGCTTCAGATCTGGTTTGGAAACAGTCTTTACAATTTCAATACCAAAATCATTTGCTGACATAATATCAGGACCGTTAATTTCAAAAACCTTTATATTACCATCAAATTCACCCGTCTGGCAGATGATGTCGGTTTTGATAGGATTATCCTTGTGCCTGTTAACAACACATATCACGACCTCGTCATTATCATAAGTGGCTGAAACATCAAGATAAGGCACATTTGACTGCTTTGTCTTTGCCTCACCCAGGCCTATATTAAATTCATCCGTATCATAGGCAGGACAATCAACAAACACATCCAGTGATTTTCCGTGCATATTCGTTGCAAACAATTCCAACGGGTAATAGATTGTTTGCCTGAACATACCATTTTCTTCAGCGAAGACAGGTGCAATAACATTTACCAGTTGCGCCATATTTGCCATTTTAACAATATCGGCATTACGGATAAAAACATTAAGGAATCCTCCGATTACCAGGGCATCCTCAAGATCGTATCTTTCCTCCAGAGCCCTTGTTCCCTTCATCGATTCATCTGTTCTTGCCCTGTACCATACATTATATTCATCCCAGGCAATATAGACCTGGGGCCTGGTTCCCCTGTCCGCAGTTTGCATTGCCTCATCTATCATGCCTTTTGCGATACGGGTTCTTTGTTCCATTACCAGGGGTGTTGAAAGGAAATTATAATAGTTATTATCAGGATTGCCTACATACATATGAAGCGCTATATAGTCTATAACATCTTTAAGTTCTGTTATTATAGTCCGGTTCCAGTGGTCCGGATTAGCATATGATCTGTAATTTGATGATCCTGTTCCAATAAGTTTTATGCCCGGGGATGTCAGCCTCATAAGTTTGGCAGCTTCCATTGCTTTTTTAGAGTAATCTTCGGCATTGAGATGTCCCATCTGCCAGTCGCCATCCATTTCGTTACCAAGACTCCAGTACTTTACATTATAAGGTTCCGGGAAGCCGTGTTTCTTCCTGAGCTCTGCATAATACGGACCTTCCTTTACATTACAGTATTCAATCCATCGCTGTGCCTCCTCAATGGTGCCTGTACCCATGTTTATCGACAAATATGGTTCGCTCCCCACAGCCCTGCAAAACTTAATAAACTCATTTGTGCCAAACTCATTGGTTTCCAGTCTGGCCCATGCAAGTTCCATCCTTGGCACCCTTTCATTTTTGGGTCCTACGCCATCAAGCCAGTGATAATTTGAAACAAAATTTCCGCCTGGATACCGGATCAGTGCAACATTTAATCCTTTAACAGCTTCCATCACATCTTTCCGGAAGCCATCGGCATCCGACAACCGGGAGCCGGGTTCATAAATTCCGCCATATACACATCTGCCCAGATGTTCAACAAAGTTCCCGTATATATTCTTATCAACTTCCCCTATAATACGGTCAGTATCAAATTTAATCCTTGCATTCTGTCCTGACATTACGGTAAAACCGAATAGCAAAAGCAGAACATTAACGGTTCCTGAAAGAATTCTAATTGTTTTTTTCATACACTATACTTTTAAAAATGTGAGTTTTGGAGTTAAAAATTACTTCAAGCTTTTATCCTGAATACTGAAAAATAATAATATCTGAAATGCAAATTAAATGAATTTTCGAATTAATAATAGTCTTCTTTGTTATACTCTGTAGATACTTCAGACCTTCGTAGACACTTTTTGCTAAATTGTAATGTGTAAAAACAAAAAGTGTAATCATGAGTAAAGAACTAAAAGAGATTCTTAGGATAAGATATAAAGTGCTTATTACATCTATCATTAATATTATCGGATATTATTTTGTTTTATTAAAAACAATGTTTAAGTTTGTACCGTGATAAATGAAAATATGAAAGTAATTTGTACAATCTGGTGCTGGTGGTTAAGTAAATTTCACAATAAATTGTGAGGCTATCAGCTGATTGTATTAAAAAGTAAATTATATTAACAACGGTCTGTCGTTCTCACGACAGGCCGTTTTGATTTTAATTATTTAATCATGAAAAATATTAAAATTAAGGTTAATGTTACAGAAATGCTCGCCGATTTGATCACTCCTGTGAGCATATACCTGAGGATCAGGGATGTATTCCCCAACTCCCTACTCCTCGAAAGCTCGGATTATCACGGCAATGAGAACAGCTTCTCTTTCATCTGCCTGAAACCTGCCGCAAGCTTTGAAGTGGACAGCGGAATTATAACTGAAACATATCCTGACGGGGAAATCATTAAAACAGAATTGAAAAATCACAACCTGTTTAAGGTTAGATTCAATGAGTTCTACAGGTCATTCGGACTGACAGATATGGCAAAGGAAATCCCGGTGAACGGATTGTTCGGATATATCTCGTATGATATGGTTGAGTATTTTGAAAAAGTCAAAATTAACGCAGCCGGTAATGCCGATTACAAAATACCTGATATGCATTACAGCTTTTTCAGATTTATAATCGCGATAAATCACTTTCTGAATAAGCTATATATTATTGAGAATCAGATTGAACATGAGGTAAGTGAAATAGATAAGATCACTACATTACTTAACAGCAGGAATATAGCCGTTTATTCTTTCAGGACTGAAGGAAATGAACAGTCAAATATTTCTGATGATGATTATAAAAAGATAGTAACTAAAGGCAAGGAACACTGCTACAGGGGTGATGTCTATCAGGTTGTGATGTCGCGTCAGTTCAGGCAAAAATTCAAGGGTGATGACTTTAATGTCTATCGTGCATTACGGTCAATTAATCCTTCGCCTTATCTTTTTTATTTCGATTATGGCAATTATAAACTATTCGGATCATCACCGGAGACTCATCTGAAGATCCAGAACAGGAAGGCATACATAAATCCAATTGCAGGAACATTCAAACGTTCAGGAGATGATGAAAATGATAAACTGCTGGCAAAGAAGCTTACAACTGACGTTAAAGAGAATGCAGAGCATATCATGCTTGTTGATCTTGCCCGCAACGACCTCAGCAGGTATGCGGTGAACATAAAGGTGGAAAGTTACCGCGAGGTACAATTCTATTCTCATGTCATTCACCTTGTTTCGATTGTTTCGGGTGAAATGACAGAGGGGTCATCAATTACTGATCTGATGACAGCCACCTTCCCGGCAGGCACTCTCACTGGGGCACCCAAGTATCGGGCCATTCAGCTTATTGATAAATATGAAAACCAGCGACGCGGCTATTATGGTGGTGCTATAGGATTTATAGATTTCCGGGGCCGCTTTAACCATGCAATTCTGATACGTACTTTTCTTAGTAAAGGGAACACTCTTTTTTACCAGGCAGGTGCCGGTATTGTAGCAGGTTCTGATGAAGAGAGTGAATTGCAGGAAGTGAACAATAAAACAGGAGCGCTTAAGAAAGCGATTGAACTGGCAGGCACGATAAAATAAAAAATCTGTTAACTATGAGAAAGATATTGATCATTGATAATTACGATTCATTCACATATAACCTGGTGCATTATATCGACAGGTTGACGGGCAAACGTCCTGACGTTTTTCGCAATGACGAGATATCTCTCAGCGAGGTTGACAATTATGATAAAATTGTCCTTTCACCCGGACCCGGGATTCCCGAGGAAGCCGGAATTTGTGTCGATCTGATCAGAAGATACGCGAAGAAGAAAAGTATATTCGGAGTCTGCCTTGGTCACCAGGCAATCGGTGAAGCTTTTGGTGCCAGGCTGCTTAACCTCGAGAGAGTATTTCATGGTATTGAGACACCGGTAATTATTACAGATCCGTCCGATTATATCTTTAATCGTATCCCGCTGACTTTTAATGCGGGACGATACCATTCATGGGTGGTGGAAAAGACAGGTCTCCCTGCCTGCCTGATGATCACCTGTATCGATGATAATGGTCTTATAATGGGGGTCAGACATAATGAATATGATATACACGGGGTGCAATTTCATCCTGAATCAGTTATGACTGAAATCGGAATCGATATTATACGAAACTGGATTGAAAATTAAAACTATGAGAAATATACTTAACCACCTTTTTGAGTATAAAACCCTCGACCGAAAAGAAGCAGAAGAGGTTCTTACAAGTATTGCCGGCGGTGTTTATTCCGAGTCTGAAATTGCGGCATTTATCACTGTTTATCTGATGCGCAGCATCACTGTGGAGGAATTATCGGGATTTCGTGATGCAATGCTGAATCTTTGCATTAAAACCGATCTGTCGGATTTCGATATCATTGACGTCTGCGGTACGGGAGGTGACGGGAAAAACACTTTTAACATCTCAACACTTGTCGCATTTATTCTGGCCGGTGCAGGTTTTAAAGTCGCCAAACATGGAAATTACGCCGTGACATCAGCATGCGGATCTTCAAATATAATGGAACACCTGGGATATAAATTCTCAACGAACGAGGATAAGCTGCACTCCGAGATAGATAAAACAGGTTTATGTTTCTTGCATGCCCCACTGTTTAATCCGGCAATGAAAAACATAGCGCCGGTACGAAAAGCCCTGAAGATCAAAACATTCTTTAACATGCTGGGACCCATGGTTAATCCTGCATCTCCCCACAAACAACTGACCGGAGTTTACAGTCTCGAGCTTGCAAGGCTGTACAACTACCTGTTCCAGGAGTCTGATAAACAATATGCCATAGTCCATAGTCTCGATGGATATGATGAAATATCGCTTACTTCTGATTTTCAAGTTATAATAAATGGAGTTGAACATATCTTTACTCCGGAACTCCTTAATTATCAAAAAACCATTCCTCCAGACCTTTCCGGAGGTGTTTCAGTTAAGGAGGCAGCCGGTATTTTCTTAGATGTCCTGCAGGGGAAAGGGACAAAGGCTCAGAACAATGTTGTCGTGGTAAATTCCCAGATGGCCCTGAAATGTTGCCTGCCCGGAAACAGCTTTGATGAGTGCCGGGCTATTGCCGAAGAGGCTCTGTTTTCGGGGGAGGCATTCTCTTCACTAAACAGACTCATTGAAATGCAATAATGAACATCCTTGACAAAATAATGGCAAACAAAAAGAAAGAACTGACAGAATTGGTCAGAAAGACCCCTGTTATGAGTCTTGAAAAACAGGAGTTTTTCTCACGAGAAGTTATTCCATTGTCAGAATTTATTTTGAATCCTTCCAAAACAGGGATCATTGCTGAATTTAAAAGAAAATCTCCTTCGGCAGGCATCATTAATTCCCGGGCCGGCATTGAAGAGGTAACAACAGGTTATTCACATCTGGGCGCTTCAGGACTCTCTGTTCTTACTGAAAAAATATTCTTTGGCGGAGATAATAACGATCTCATTATTGCCCGTAAAATGAACTCAATTCCGATATTACGTAAAGATTTTATTTTTGACGAATACCAGGTTATTGAATCCAAAGCGATTGGCGCTGATGCCATCCTGCTGATCGCATCTCTGCTCACAAAAAATCAAATTCAGAAGCTGGCGTGTCTCGCCGGTTCCCTTGGTCTGCAGGTTGTACTGGAAATCCACAATGCCGGAGAGATAAGAAAGATAAATGATTACATTGATATCACAGGCGTCAATAACCGTGATCTGAGGACATTTAAAGTTGATACTGAGTTATCCTTCAGACTGGCAGATAAAATCCCTCCCGGTTTTATAAAAATTTCCGAGAGCGGGATTTCCTCAAACGATATTGTTATCAATCTTAAAAAAGCCGGTTACCAGGGATTTCTTATCGGCGGGAAATTCATGAAGAACAGTGATCCGGTTAGCGCTTTTGCTGAATTTACGAAATCGAGACTATGCTGAAAATTAAAGTATGCGGCCTGCGCGACCCTGTGAATGTCACTGGCGTGGTAAAAGCCGCACCTGATTTTATGGGTTTTATCTTCTGGCCGGGATCGGTCCGGTACCTGGGAAAGAACACCGGTACTATCCTTTTCAGGGATATCCCTTACGATATAATGAAAACAGGTGTATTTGTCAATGAAGATCCATTAAAAGTTAAAAAGATTATCAACCGGTTTAACCTGAATGCAGCACAATTTCACGGCTCTGAATCTCCGGACTACTGCAGGCAGTTCAGAAAAAGGGGTTTAATTATAATAAAAGCTTTCCCGATTGAAGCAGATTTCGACTTTAGGCGGCTTATACCTTACCTTGAAAGTTGCGATTACTTCTTATTTGATACAAAGACAACAGGTTTTGGAGGAAGCGGGGAAAAATTCGACCGGAGCATCCTGAAGGGATACAAACTTGATAAGCTTTTTTTTCTCAGCGGAGGAATAGGTTATGATGATATTGGTGAGATAAAGAATCTA
>CAZHRV010000229.1:0-2184 GCA_964535035.1 uncultured Rikenellaceae bacterium | reverse complement strand
ATTTCATTATTGGCACCCCCGGACTCATGTGCATTGTTGTGCTGCTCATGTAGTAAGTGTCCCCAACACGGATCATTGACATATCAGGTACATCTGCCCAAATAACAGGATTTTGAGCAGTTTTTTCCTGTGCAGAAACTGTTAGATTGAAAAGTATTACTGCCAGGGTCATAAATCTGAAAAGTATCATTCTCATACTTTATTATACTTTGTTTCAATAATTTATAATTAACACCATAGAATAATTGTATATTGATTTATTTAAAAGCCGGTTTTACTACATAAAGGAAAACCTTTAAAGATAATTCACTTTTTTATTTTACGTTTATATTCTGATATAATCTGATATAATCTGATATAATCTGATTGACCTCAGCTGGAGTAATACTGCTAATTGGCTGTGGGGAATGTATAATATTCGATCAGGTTTTTCCATATGAACACATTACCTGGCTGGATGTCAATCGAAATATATGGCTCAATTGCGAGTACAGTCCTTATTGACCACAATATATCCCTGATAAGAGGTCGATCGCCTGATATCTTCATTCCTGCGCCAACCTTTTTATTCTCTATGATGATCTCGGTATCTTTTAGGTCGTCGCTGAAGCCACTTATAATTACAACCGCCTCATCCTCACCACTCAGGGGTTTCATATAAACGACCTCATTACCCCTTACTTCCGCGAGCTCTTTATCTGGTACCCTGTCCGGCTGAATCTGAAATGGCACCCTGAATGTGAAAT
Organism: uncultured Rikenellaceae bacterium; assembly: GCA_964535035.1. Taxonomy (GTDB): domain Bacteria; phylum Bacteroidota; class Bacteroidia; order Bacteroidales; family VadinHA17; genus LD21. The sequence continues at coordinate 1,438 of CAZHRV010000229.1, read as the reverse complement.
CAGGTCCGGGTGGCTGTTTGTCGAGCACCACAAAATTATGATTGTATACAGAGCTTTGTATGGCACGTTTTCCTATGTTCTTAAGGCTGTGTTTGATAACCAGCACAGGTTTGTCCTTCTCGAGTTTTATCACCTTGCGGTAAAGGTATGCATAGCCGGAATTCGGATCAGATAACTCCTGTATAAACTCGACCGAATCACTGCCACTGGTTACTGACCAGGTACCGCTGTTCAGCACTTCGTAATGTTGATACCGGTTGTAGTTTCCCTCACCACGTCGCAGCACACCCACACCGATCTTTATAAAAGTACCTCCGGGTTGTGCCTCCTTCCATCCAAGCGGAGTCTCAAACTCATCAACCGGTCCGGCCAGTGCACTGCATGGCCCTGAAACTATTTCAGGACCCTGGTGGACCCAGTTAATTACATTAGGATCGACCCTGTCGAACCATTGGCCATAGAATTCGTGTCCCTTATATTGAAGACTGTAGATGGCCCCTGACCAGTCAAAGCGTGTTGAACGATAGTACCCGTTTGCAGGATCGGGCAGATATACCCTTGCAGTGATCTGTCCGTTTGAGATCTCGGTTTGCGGGCAGACAGTCATCTTTGCAGGGGAAGAACTGTTAAGAATAAGATTTGGCAAAATAGCTAATGGGAGGACCACCACACTATTAATGGTTAAAGACAGAATCTTTAAGGGCTTAATCATTATCATGCTGTTTTGTTTATATAAATTATCTGCCTGAATAAGATTTTTAATATTGTTTAGTTAGATTACCTGAGAACCACCCGTATTTCCTTACCCTTGTATCTGACCTCTTTTTGAAATTTTTTAGATATGTCCGTACCTGTTCCTTCTTCCTGTGAAACGAGTACTATCCGGAAGATCCTCGTCTGAAGCATACCAGGGAATTCTCCGTTACGCTTACCGATATTCAGAGTTCCGGAAGCATTATTCCATCTAAAGTCTATTGTTGAATAGACTCCTTTCTCATAATTATAATTGTCATTTTCGTCTTCATAAAGTTCGAACCAGCCATCAGCGCCTCTATATATCCGAATTTCAACAGTGTCGGTCTTTAGCTGGCCGGAGTACTGGATCATTTTACTCATAGGTACAACAGATCCGGCCCTTACGAACAACGGGATCTTGTTTAGCGGAGCCTGTGTTGTTATAGTCTGACCCCCATCATATTTCTTTCCTGACCAGAAATCGTACCACGTGGTCGTTTTTGGAAGGTAAACATCCCATTCCGTGATATCAGGTTCGGTGATGGGAGCAACCAGGAATGCCTTTCCGAACATATATTCAAAAGACTGGTTCAGAGCTGAACTATCAATACGAAAGTCCATTACCAGAGGACGCATTATTGTTGAGCCGTTGTTTGTGACCAGCCATGCTTCAGAATAAATATATGGAAGCAGACGGTATCGA
>CAZHRV010000228.1:0-2929 GCA_964535035.1 uncultured Rikenellaceae bacterium | reverse complement strand
TTTATGGAATCTGTGCGGGCTGTAAGTATGTATTTATTGTCTGAAGTTATCCTTGCCTCAGCGATACAGGAAGTACAGGATGTCCTTGTTTTCTTAAATTTCTTTATTTCATCACCTGTTTTTGCATCCCACAGGATTGCGGTGTTATCGCCCACTCCGGCAATAATGAATTTCCCGTCACTGCTGAAAGTCACGGATCTTGCTTCATCATAACTAAATCCACGGGCTGATAACAGATCCTGTGGTACAGCTGCATATTCACGAATTCTTTCGTCGGTATTTATACCCCAGGTAGAGACACCGGATTTCCGGCTGCCTGTAACGATTTCTGTTCCTCCAGGATGAAACGAAGCACAGGTGAATTTGTCTTCCGGGAGTGTGAATCTTTTTATTTCTTTCCCGGACGATATTTCCCATAATATTATTGTTCCATTATCGCAAAGCGAGATAATAGTATTTCCCTGCCTGTTGAACTCGACATAGGAGATACCTGAAGGGCTTCCCCTGAAAGAACGGATCTGTTTTCCGTCAGAGCTACGCCACAAAATAATTGTCTTGTCTGCGCTACCGGTAGCAATGAATCTTCCATCTGTACTGAAGCAAACCGATGTGACTGAAGCGTAATGCCCTGCCTGGACAACAGTTTCAACTGACTGAGGAATTGCTTTCCCTGTAATTACCATACAGATAAAAAGCAAGATTATTTTGATCCTTGTTAGCATAGTTCACAAGTATTTATTTATTAAAGTTACTGCTTTTCATGGAAATAATACCTCATCCCCCCGACCCCCTTCTCCCAGCGACTACCCTTTATACACATCCTGATCTGAGATAAAGTAATATTATTTATAAGACGTCAGAGACGTCCAATTCTAATATCCATGGTAACATCCATGGTAAGCCCATAAATTCAGTTGACAACACCGGAGGTGTTGAATAAAACTAGAAGAAAATAATATTCAACCTCCATCCGGGGTTGCATAATATTTTACTAAACCTGCCCCGGATGTAACCGGGGATATTGTAATTTGAGGCCTCCGGCCTCTGCATGATTTACTTATTTCTGCTACCGAATCAGCATCTGGCAGGGATTTTGTTATTGTCAATTTACCTGACCTTATTGCAAAACAGATATTTACTATTCCATATCAACTCTAAAACTTAAACAAAATGAAATCAATTGTATGCAAACAGCTGTTAATTATCGGATTATTATTAACCCTGTTCTCAGGGTATGATCTTTCCGGTCAGGATTCCATCGCCCTGAAATCACAGATGCTCGACATTAAGTTACAGCTTCTCGATTCAAAACTTGATCTTCTCGATACAAAGATCAAGCTATGGGAAGCCAAACCTAAAGAGCTTGACATTAAGCTCAGTGAAATCGACAGCAGGATAAATTCGATGGATTTTGATCCACAGGCGGTTACAAAAAAGATCAATGAGATGGATTCCCTGATGAAGATACCCCGGACTGAGGCGGTACCTGTTGAAATATATCAACAACCTGTTATTGAAGATGAACCTGTATTCAATACAGAATTTAAATCTGCAATTATGCTTGATCCTGTAAGACTTATGGAGGGAACCTTTCATTTATCCTATGAAAGGATCATTTCACCTTCGCTTTCATACAATATCGGAGGTATGGCCACCTATTCGACCAGCCAGGGTATATCAAATTATTATTTCTCCAACCAGGAGTTTGCATACCTTGATGCTGCAACAAATAAATACTTCACATATGAGGGTGAAGTTATTTCCGGAGGCGGATTAAATGTCCAGCTCAGGAATTACCTGATGGCCAATCACCCCGGAAGAAAAAAAGCTCCTTTTGGATTATATGCAGCGCCTCAGCTGATGTACAGAAGAATTACAATAAAAGGTTCCAATCAGGAATATATTGAAACGGAACCAGATGTATGGGAGTGGCAAACCATTGAAATTACTCAAAAACTGAATATTTATGCCGGTGGTGTCATCCTGGGATTTAAAGTACCTCTCTTCAATGCTCTTGCTATTGATGTCTTTGCTGGTGGAAATATTAAACTCAGCGGCTATAAGAATGAACAAGGTTTTACAAAATACAAAGACTGGTTTAATATTGATTTTTCAGGGGTTTCGCCTGTTGCAGGAATTGCTATCGGGATTCTTAAATGATATATTTTAACTTTCTCCTCCTCTTCAGAGGAGAGCCTGCCCCGCTTTAGCGGGAGAGAGGGTTGTGCCGTTGCACCATTGAGCCGTTGAGCCCTTGCGCCCCTATTTATTACGCCAGTTTCTTATACTTAATCCTCTTCGGTGTGGTATCTGTTACTCTTTTCCTGTAATTCTCCTCATATTCGGAATAGGCTCCCTCGAACCATACAACTTTTGAATTACCTTCAAAAGCCAGCATATGTGTTGTCACCCTGTCGAGGAACCACCTGTCGTGTGATATTATTACGGCACAGCCGGCAAAGTTTTCAAGGCCCTCTTCCAGGGCGCGTAATGTATTTACATCTATATCATTTGTCGGCTCATCAAGCAGCAGGACATTGGCACCTGATTTAAGGGTAAGAGCCAGGTGAAGCCTGTTTCTTTCACCTCCCGACAGAACTCCGCATTTCTTCTCCTGGTCGGCACCAGTAAAATTAAAACGAGCCACATAAGCCCTGGCATTTATCAACCGGTTTCCGACCATTATATCCTGCTGGCCTCCCGATATAACCTGGTAAACTGTTTTTTGCGGATCAATTGCCGAGTGGTCCTGGTCGACATATCCAAGGCTCACTGTTTCACCGATCTCGAATATTCCTTTCGTCGGCTTCTCCTGTTTCATTATCATCCTGAAGAGGGTTGTTTTTCCGGCGCCGTTAGCTCCTATTACTCCGACTATTCCGTTTGGCGGGAGGTTGAAATCGAGTTCTTCAAATAAAAGCTTTTCTCC
>CAZHRV010000227.1:0-2914 GCA_964535035.1 uncultured Rikenellaceae bacterium | reverse complement strand
ATCAGCAGGAACCATCCGAATGCAAGACTCATGTGCATATAACCAAGCTTGAAGTTGGCCTTGAGAATTTTCCTGTGAATCAGGCTTTCGAGAAAGATCTCCTTCAGGCTATGGCCGAATGCCCTGCCAAAAAAACCGCGCTGAAGCCTCAGTTTATCAGGACGTGACAGATCCCTGAACCATATGACACTCCTGACCACTGCATATATAAGAATAAAATAGAGCCCTATATTAAACGGTATGACAAAAGGATCAAACTGCATTTATCTCTGTTTTTTGAAAAGCCTCTTTTGCAAGCGTTACCACATTCCGGGTATTTACTCCCCGCGGACATACAAGGATACATTTTCCGCAGAGCATGCACTTTCTGATATTTTCACGTACATACTCATTTTCACCTCTCTTAAGAAAGATTTGGAGTTCCCTGAGGCTGAACCTGGTGAAAGTACCTGTTGTACATGTAGCTGAACAGCAGCCGCATTCTATGCATAATCTGAACGTCGGTTCATGATCGTCAATGTATTCAGCTATGCTCCTGTCATTGGCATCATAATCAATATGTCGCTCTTTCAATATGGCAAAGCCGAATTCTTCCATATCATCTTATTCCATTTCTCAGGTAATCAACTACATCAGAAACTGCAGCCCGTGCATGCGATATTGTTTCGGTTACATTTAATGGCGCAGTGCATGTACCTGCATAAAATACTCCTTCAATATTGCTCCTGTTACTGCCAAAGTGATGATCGGCAGGTGCAAAAAAACGATTTTCTCCTGTCAACAGACCTGTTGCATGTGCAAGTTTGAGTCCGTTATTCGACATTTCCATGCCGGCCATTAGTACCAGCATATCAAGTTCCATCTTCAGAGGTCTTCCGGTAAGTGTATCTTCTACCTTGACAACCAATTTATTATTTATATTTTCCGACACCTCTGATACTTTACCTCTTATGTAATTAATTCTGTATTTTTCCTGTGACTCACGGTATAATTCCTCGTACAGGGCGCCACCCATCCTCATATCCATATAAAAACAGAAGATCTTTGCATTTTCTATATGCTTTCTTACCTCCATTGCCTGTTTCACTGCAGTTACACAGCACAATTTTGAACAATATAGATTCCCGACCTTTTCATCACGTGAACCTACACAATGAACAAAGCCGATTTTTTCCGGAACCTCTCCGTTCACTCTTTTTAAAATGTTTTTTCTGAACATTGACTCAAGATCAGCGGAGGTTATGACATTATCATAGATTCCATAACCATATTCTTCTTTTCGCTCGCTTTTAAAAAGATCAAATCCGGTTGCTATTATTATCGCATCAGCAAGCGTTTCTTTCCCTTGGTCAGTCCTGACAATAAATGCTTCATGAGTTCTTTCGAAACTCTCAACAGCTTCTCCTGTAATTAGCAGGATATTGTCATGTTCAATCCGTTTCTCAAGATATTTAATAACCTCAGCACTGTCACGACTATTGGGAAAAAGATGGTACCAGTCATTAACATGACCACCGGTTTTTTGTTCTTTTTCAATTAATGTCACATAATATCCGGCCCTTGCCAGCTGTCCTGCAGCCTCCATTCCGGCAGCTCCGCCACCCACTATGACAACCATATTTTTCATCTCATGCATTGATCAGGTTTTCAGGAACAGGCATCTGCCTTCCATCCCTGGTCCTGAATTTGTCTTCAGGGTCGTAGTTAATGCCGAGCTTCTTTAGAAGAGGCTCTGACTGTACCATATGGTATTGCAATCCCAGATCCCATGGATTGTTGCCCATTACAAGACCGGCAAGCTCCTCATAGGTAAGCACGGGAATAGACTCTCCGTTTTCACCATATGCTGTACCGTTCATTTCCTTCATGGTATATTGCCATTTGTCCATGAACATAGTACAGCCCGGGCAGTTTGTAAGGACCAGGTCAGGTTTAAAAGGCTTCATTGATGAGAATTTTTTAACAGTATTTGATAACGAGTAGCCTCTGTTAGCCTGAACAAGATATTGCCGGAATCCAAAACCGCAACAATGTCTTCTTTCAGGATAATCGACCACATTCCCTCCCCATGTTTCGATCATTCCTCCCAGAACATTGGGAAATTCCGCTCCACCCACTCCGTACTTCGGAAACATCTTCGAATAATGACAACCTATATGTTCGACAACATCAAGCGGATCACCCGTTCGATGGTTGATAAGCCTGTATTTAGCCTTTTCTGCTATCTTATTCCTGAATTTATAAATGATATCACTGGTATGTGCCATATTAACAGGAACATCGAACTCCCTTCCGGTAGCTTTAAAAAGGTATTCCCTGGTTTTTTCAAGCTCTTCCGGAAAATGTTTCCAGGTCTCAATTATTTCAGTATAGATCCCGAACGATGTCACACATGAAATAGCAATATTCTTATATCCCTCCTCCTTCATCAAAGCAAAATGGCGTGCTACAACTGTCATTATAGTGGAAAGCGGTACGATATCCGAATGATAGCCTATTCCGGTACATGTTGTATGAGAAGGATTCTCATAAACATCCTTTCCAAGAACCTCTCTCATAAAATGCAAAAAGAACTGTTCTGATCCCGGGAAAAAGCTCTGCCTTATACATGATCTGACATAAAAGAAATGATCATCAGCGATCTCTTTCTGGTAATCAGACCATACCCTCTTTTTACCCTCTGTCTTCATAATCAGGATTTCTCGTGGTGTTTGTTGTTATTGGCAGTAAAAACCTCTATAAAATACTCATTATCAATACCTTCACTATTATATTCAAGGCCCATTTCACTGGCTTTTCTCTTCGAATGTATCTCAATATCATCGAAGAGTTCAGATCCTCCCGTAACTTCGAATATTTTCTTAAGCTCCTCCCTGGCATCATCAGGGATCTTTCTGAGCGGTCCTTCTCCCAG
>CAZHRV010000226.1:0-7792 GCA_964535035.1 uncultured Rikenellaceae bacterium | reverse complement strand
GATACTTGAGAGTTTACCCATAGTATTGGTATTCGTAATAATAGTATCAAAATGTACCTCGGTTACCATAAAATCCGGAGTCTGATCAAGCATTTTCACTGAAAACGTATATTCTACTTTCGTTTCCACGGTCTGCTGGTTGCCGTTTACTGTTTGAGTGATTGTTTGTTCGGAAACAGATTTTAAGCGATAGAGTTTATTCTTCTCCAGGTTCATCCTGAGGCTGGCACTTTCCTGTGCCACTACCGGAATAATGAACAGGACTACAATTACTGATAATAAAATCTTTTTCATTGGTTTGTTCTTAAAAAATAAAACTAAGGTACAACTCATATGGTTCTTATATAAAATTATTCGGCGAATAGCGGAATATTATCGGTAAAGTAAAGGTTGCATGTCAAAATCCGTTGAACCGCTAAATTAAAACAAATTATTGTTTAAGCATATTAACAGCATACTCCAGTTTTTTTCATGTTAATAAAATTCCTTTTATCTATTAGTTGAAAGATATATCGAGATACTACAGGTTACATAAAAATTTTTAATATAAAAGGATATACACAATCATAATTAAAAAAAATGGATATCCATTTGCATGGCATTCGAGATATTATGATCATATCATTAGGAATAATAGAGAATTATCCCGTATCAGAGAATATATCAGGGAAAATCCACAAAATCGGAGGAATCCTGTCAGTTCGGGATTTGGTGTATGATATTAACTATTCGTTGCAGGTTTCTTTATACCAAACCAGGCATAGGCGGCTCCTACAAGGATCCCCAGCCACGATTTCCCGATCTCATTCAGCGTACCGGAAACATCCGGATACCTGATCACCCCTACATAGAAAGAGCTTAACCCTATCAGCAGCCAGACTACAATGTATATCCAGACTATCGTCTGCATAAGTCTTTTTCCGTAATCCTCCGAAAGAACCTTCACCTGTGAAAGCGGTGTCGAACCACGGTCAGCCAGCGCCAGGTTCCCGATTACAACTCCGGCAACAAGCCCGCCAAGCAGATTTACAACCCAAACTAAATTAACTCCCGGGATATAATTTCCGGCTTCCGGATCCCACTTCAACACTGAAAGGAGAATATTCCCCAGCGTAAAAAAATAAATAAGGAGTAACAAACATGCTATTACTCCCAATAAGATCTCTTTTGCTTTTAGATTCATGATATATCTCCTCCTCTATTCTGAATTAGTTTATAAAATCTTCTTTATTGCATTTTAATTGACATAAAGTTACAAGAGAAAGAATATATAAACCACATACGAAAGAGAATTTATAATCACTGAAATAATTCCTGCTGCCTTGTGCCATCGTTGAGCCACCGGTAAATCCGCACTTTCATGTCACGGAGTTTACCCCGCAACAGACGTTCTGCGCCGGCAGAACTGACGTCAGCCGGATGGCGGACAGACCTCACGAAGCGAGAGACCGCCGAAGGCGAGACGACGAAATCTCTTAACTTATCTTAAAGAACAATGAATTACTTCAGGTTGTTTGAGTTAGTAGCTGTCTTTTTCTTTCTTTCCAATGGAATTATTCCTGCCATCTCTCCAATAATATTTACCAATTCGGTTCCTGTCGGAATAACAATTTTAGCATTATCCCCGAGTGATGCTTCAAGAGCCTCCAGCTTACGTAATAATTGAGCATTACCAACAAAATATTTATCTGCCGCTTCATTTACCAGTTTAATGGCTTCAGCTTCTCCTTCAGCGTGCAATATTTTAGCCTGTTTATAACCTTCAGCTTCTTTTATCTTTCCCCTCTTTATCCCATCGGCGACTGTTTCGGCAGCAGTAGCCGAATCTATTGCGGCAATTTTTTCATTTTCAGCTTTAACCACTTTATTCATGGTTTCCTGAACATCCGTAGGGGGGTCAATTTGTTTCAATTCGGTACGGATAATTTCAATTCCCCAACCTTTAGTTTCTTTATCAAGGGTATTAAGAAGCTCTGTGTTAATTTTCCCCCGTTCGCTGTTGGCAGATTTTAAAGTAAGTGTGCCGATTATATTACGAAGTGTAGTGCGGGCAAGATTAACAATCTGCCATCTATAGTTATTAACATCATACGTTGATCCTTTTACGCTATCTTCATCTGATTTTACCCTGAAATAAACCTGAGCATCAACACTGGCATTCAGATTATCGTTAGTGATTATTTCCTGTGGCTCTGCATCTACCATCTGTTCGGTTACATTTATCACAAATATTCTATCGATGATTGGAATAATCCAGTGAAATCCGGGATTGGCAAAATTATGGTACTTTCCAAGCCTCTCAATTAAACCTCGTTCAGTCGGACGTACAATTCTTATTCCTGCAAGAAATATCAATACTACAGGAATTACTACATACAAATAGTTCATTTTAATTTCCTTTCTTTTTATAAGTTTATAAATAATGATGTTTTAAAATAAAAACAACGAGCTCGTAAGCCTGGTTGTGTTAAGAATATAATGATTTAACCTGTTTAAATGATTTTTAATAATATTATAACCCCGGATAGCTTATTTCTTATAAAGATAACAATAATTATCTGAAAGTCAATAAGTATTGAAAGACCGGCTACCACTTTGCCCTCCTGCGTTGTCGCGCGAAGTCCGAAGGTCTATTGTTTATCAGGATTGGGGATAATACATGTAAATTCAAAATCTTCGCCGAAGGGATTCCTGAACTGATGCTTCTCATTTGGTTTCACGAAAAGACTCTGGCCCTTTTTTACCTCTTGCTCATTTCCGTTTTCATCCACGGCAATTCCCCTGTTACTCTCAATTTTGATGACATGTTCATAGTTGTGCTGATGAAAAGGCGTATTACCGCCCGGAGCAATAATAAAATGCCTCATAAAAATATTTTCTGATTCGTCACCGGGACCTATGAGCATTTTCATTTTCACATTCTTCGCTCCTTCCATTTTTACTTCAGCGGCGAATATTTCTTCATTGTTGTTAATTTTCATGATAATTTGAAATTTGTTGTAAGTCAAATTTATAAAAAGAAAAGAATATTGTCTCAGTCCGGAGGGTTGTTTATTATGATAATGAATCAATTGCTTTTTTTATGACAACCGCGGAACGTTTAAGCAACACTGTCTCTTCAGGATCAAGAGGGCTGGAAATGATCTTTTCTATACCGCCATCGGAGACCACACATGGAACGCTGAGGCAGACATCTTTTAATCCAAACTCACCGTTTAGCATGACAGAAACACTAAGCACGCTGTTTTGTTTCCGGAGTATTGAAGCAGTGATCTTTAAGAGTGACATCCCCACTGCAAAATGGGTAGAACCTTTCGCATTTATTATCTGGTATGCAGCTTCACGCACCTGTTGTTCAATCTTGCTGCGTTCTGCTTTCCAGTTGGAACATTTGTTACAAATAGGGCAGTAATCAATAATCTTTATACCTGCCACATTAGTCATTGACCATGCGGCGAATTCACTGTCGCCATGTTCCCCAAGGACATAGGCATGTACATTATGTACGTCGACACCACAATGATTACCAATCAGATAACGTAACCTGGCACTATCGAGAACAGTGCCTGATCCTATTATCCTGTTTCTTTCCCACCCCGATCGCTTAAGAGCAACATAGGTAAGAACATCGACAGGATTTGTAACAATAAGCATCACTCCCTGACATCCCTGATGTGAAATATTCTCAGCAATACCTCCAACAATCTCAGCATTCTTATGCAGAAGCTGTAGTCTTGTTTCCCCGGGACGCTGTGCCGATCCTGCTGTTATCACAACAAGCTGTGCATCAGCATAATCATCTTCTGTCCCTGCTTCTATATTAACCGTCGGGAAAAACGGCAGGCCATGAACCAGGTCGAGAATCTGTCCGCGTGCGAGCTCTTCATTTCTGTCAATAAGGAAAATCTCATCGGCCAGACCGCTCTGTGCAAGAGCATAACAATAGGTAGCACCTACCGACCCTGCTCCTACCACAACAACTTTACGTCTCTGACTTGTAATTTTATCGTTTTTCATCTCCCAAATATACTATAATCATGGAAAGGGCGATTAAATAAAGTTTTATAAATATATATAATTAATTGAATATTAATGCTATAATGCGATCGCCATCCTTCAACATGTAAGATGAAGAATAAAGTTGGTTTTTAATTTCCATGATGTAATTCTTTAAAGATACTACTACTTATCGTTGAACAACCCTGTTGTCAGGTATTTTTCACCCCTGTCGGGGAAGATAATCACTATCACTCCTGACTCAATTTTTTCAGCAATCTTTATTGCAGCATGCATGGCAGCTCCGCTGCTCATCCCGACAAAGATCCCCTCTTCCCTTACGATCTGGCTTGCCATTCCAAATGCGGCTTCTGTTTCAACCATAATTGTTTCATCAATTGCCGAAGGATCATATATTGACGGCACTATCGCCTCTTCCATGTTTTTCAATCCCTGTATGTAATGGCCCTTTACCGGGTGGGCACAGACAATTTTTATCCCGGGATTGTTTTCCCTGAGGGCCTTCCCAACTCCCATAATAGTGCCTGAAGTCCCTATTGCAGAGACAAAATAGTCAACCTTCCCGTTTGTCTGTTTCCAGATCTCCTCACCTGTAGTTTTATAGTGTGCAATCTTGTTATATTTATTTGAGAACTGATCCGGCATAAAATATTTTTCCGGATTTGCTGCAATGAGCTCTCTTGCTTTATTTATTGCACCATCAGTTCCCAGTTCAGCATCGGTTAAGGTGACTTTTGCACCGAAAGAACTGATCATTTTTATTCTCTCGGCAGATACTGCGCTGCTCATAACAATCTCAACATCATACCCTTTCACCACTCCTATCATTGCCAATCCTATTCCTGTGTTTCCCGATGTCGGTTCAATTATTGTTTTTCCTTTTATCAGGGAACCCTCCGCTTCAGCCTGCTCAATCATCTTCAAGGCTATCCTGTCCTTTATGCTTCCTGTCGGATTATTACCTTCAATCTTGGCGTAAATTGTAACATTTCTATTTGGATTCAGCTTGTTAATTCTCACCATAGCGGTATTCCCGATGGTTTGAAGGATGTTTTCGTAAATCATGGTATGTACTAATTATAATATTTATCAACGGCAAAGATATATTATTGGGGAAATATTGACGGTTTTTCTTTCCGGGGGAAAATTAACCACGGTAAAAAATTTATCTCTCTACTCTTCAAAAATATAATGCCGCATCAGAATTTCAAATAATCTCCCTTCAAATGCAATATCTATTTCTTCAAGGCTTTTTAATCCAAAAATAAGAGCTATGGCCATGGGATCACATCTGTATTCAGTATGACCCTCATAAAATCCATATCTCATAATGTAATATGGATTCATCTCGCTGAAATCCAGGTTGGTGAGCTTTCTTTTCAGCATTGCTTTATCCTCACCATTCAGGTATGAATATTTAGAATCAATGTAATTATTCTCCTTAGCAGTCAACTCTCTGTCAATATGGATATTATACCTGCCCTGCACCTCATCAAAGAATATTGAGATCTGCCATCCTTTGCTTCCGCTTGCCGAAAAATTCAGTACATTATCATTGTAATAAATACATTTTATATTATCATAAAACCGTGCCCAGTTTCCAAGCTCCGTCTCTTTCAGGATGAGGTTCCAGATATGAAACAGCGGCTTCGCCATCTGTGGATGTGTCAGTCCCATTTTTTGCACCAGCCGGTTATCTCCCTTCAGTACTGAAATAATATCCTCATCATCAGCCATAAAACCAGCTGATGAATATGCATTGGGCCGCCCTGTGCAATTAATTACATCTACAGGGATTCCTGTGATAAGTACTTTATTATCAAGTTGTTCTTCAGAGTGAAGTCCGGTTTTTGCAAGAGACGGAAAGTCACCGCCACCAACCTGCAGCTGCTGGTCCTTGCCCATTACTGTACCCACTTTATAACTGTATAACAGGGGTTCTCCATTTTCTACTGTTACCGGTATAATACCGTACTGATCATTTTTTGTAAGGGCCAGGATGGTTTCGATACTATCATTCAATAAAAAAGGTGATGGTACTTCAGGCATTAAATCAAACAGATAAGGATACAGCCTGTCGGAAAAATCCTGACCCTGTATAAAACAGCCAGTAAAGAAGAGTGCCAGGATAAGCATTAATCCCTTAAAGTGAAGTTTTTGGATAGTACTGTGAGATCTCATTTTACTTTATCATTAAAATATTTGCTAAACAAATTACTGTAATTCTGTTCATCTATTTGTCAATTTCACTATTTATTGATTATGATGCACAGAAATAAATGATTCCATATTTCTACATGAAAATATTATATTCGATTTATTAAATCATGTGGTCTTGTTAAATTATAAGGTAATCACACTTTGTCTAATTTCCAGTAAACCTTTTTTATTATCTTAGCTGAAATAAAATTAATAATATAAAAAACTATCAAAAAGAGAATTTCCGGGTAAAAGTGTCCTTGTACCGGGATATGCAATGCTTGCATCACAGTTATTCCTTAATCTGAATGCAGCTGCCCCAGGGTCACTGAACATGCCCATCGGATTTCAGTAATTAACAAAATATAAAATACTATGAACAAGATTTTCAGACTTATCATTCTGTTGCTGCTTGTCAGCACACTTGCTAACAGCCAGGACAGTGGATATATCTTTACAATGAAAAAAGAGATTGCCTGCTCGCCGGTGAAGAACCAGAGTTCATCATCCACATGCTGGTGCTTCTCGGGGATCGCTGTCTTCGAATCCGAGCTCCTGCGTATGGGAAAAGAGCCTTATGATCTTTCGGAAATGTATATCGTAAGGCATACCTATGAGAAAAAGGCTGAGATGTACACCAGGATGCATGGCAGCTCCAATTTTTCAGGAGGCGGAGAATACGGAGACCTGATCGAAGGAAGCCGTGAAGTTGGTTTGCTTCCCGATGCTGCCTATCCAGGACTGAATTACGGGGAGACGGAGCATAACCATCGGGAATTGGGCGCTGTTCTTAAGGGCTTCATGGATGGACTGCTTAAAAGTTCTAAGCTTACAACTGCATGGATATCCGGATTTAATGGTATCCTCGATGCTTACCTCGGTGAAATACCGGCTACATTCAGTTATGACGGAAAAACATACACACCTGTCAGTTTCATGAAGGAGCTGGGCATTAATCCTGATGATTATTTTTGTCTGACATCATTCACTCATCATTCATTCTATGAACCATTTGTCTTGGAACTGCCAGACAACTGGGCTGCCGGATTGTTCTATAACCTGCCTCTCGATGAATTCATGCAGGTTATCGATAATGCTGTGGCTAACGGATATACAGTGGCATGGGCCAGTGATATGAGCGATAAAGGATTCTCAATGAAGGAGGGTGTTGCTATTATCCCGGAAAAGAACTGGAACGATATGACAGAAGAAGAAACTGCAAAAGCCTTCAGCGGTCCCCAGACCGAAAAAGTGATCACACAGGAAATGAGACAGAAGGAATTTGACAACTACACCACTACTGACGATCACGGGATGCAGATAATGGGACTTGCAACAGACCAGGCAGGGAACACCTTCTACAAGGTAAAAAATTCATGGGGCATAACAGGTAAATATGATGGTTTCATTTTTGTGTCAAAACCATTCGTTGCCCTGCGCACAACAAATATAATGCTGAACAAGAAAGCGGTGCCGGCTGCCATTGCGAAGAAAATGGGAATAAAGTAGAGATGAGAGATGAGAGATGAGAGATGAGAGATGAGAGATGAGAGATGAGAGATGAGAGATGAGAGAT
>CAZHRV010000225.1:0-14143 GCA_964535035.1 uncultured Rikenellaceae bacterium | reverse complement strand
GAATAATTTTTCCCTAAATACATCAGTGTTAAATAATTAACGCTGTACCCTAAATTCTGTCAGCAAGTTATTAAAATTTCAATATATAACGAAAGTGCAAATAATAAATTTGATTAAAATAATAAGATTGCTAATTTTATATTTGATTTTGTAAGGTTATAACAAATTTTTTATGGAAAGGTTCGCTGTTGCTGGTTTCCTGCTAGTAATGATTGTTGACCTTATCGGAATGTGTCCTGATATTTTACATATTAATTAAGCCAAAAACAATGATGATGAAATATTCAATGACAATTGAAAAAAAATACGTTTCAATATTAATCGTAATCTATTAT
The DNA here is from genome assembly GCA_964535035.1 of uncultured Rikenellaceae bacterium. Lineage (GTDB taxonomy): Bacteria > Bacteroidota > Bacteroidia > Bacteroidales > VadinHA17 > LD21. The sequence continues at coordinate 13,808 of CAZHRV010000225.1, read as the reverse complement.
ACTATGACTAATCCGGCTTTTTCTCAGGAAATACCTGCTTTTGACAAAATAAATACATCAGCTGGTGTTATGGAAATGCATTTTATCGGTCATGGATCACTTATGTTTAAATTAAACAATTATTGCATTCATATTGATCCTGTCAGCAGTATGGGAAACTATGATGGCCTTCCCAAAGCTGATCTGATACTGGTTACTCATGAGCATTTTGATCACCTCGATACCAGGCTTATTGATGAATTGCGTAAAAAGGAAACCGTGATGCTTAGCAATGTGAATTCGGCCTCGGAAGTCGCCTGGGCAGAACCTGTGAAGGCAGGTGATTCCCGGAAGGTTGGTGATATCGGCATCGAAGCTTTACCGGCTTATAATATAGTTAATATGAGAGCCCCCGGTCAACCCTTCCATCCCAAAGGTATTGGTTTAGGCTATGTAATAACAATAGGTGATAAGAGATTCTATGTCGCCGGCGATACGGAAAATACTCAGGAAATGAAGGCTCTTAAGAATATCGATGTGGCATTTCTTCCAATGAATCTTCCATATACGATGACTCCTGAAATGGTCGCAGATGCTGCAAGGGCATTCAAACCTAAAATACTCTATCCCTACCATTTCGGCGAAACCAATACCGATGAACTGGTAAAATTATTGGTCGACACTGATATAGAAGTAAGAATCAGGAATCTTCAATAAAGCTGATTATGGGAAGAATTACAAGAAGAGGATTTCTTAAGACAGGTATCGCCGGTGCCGGGAAACCTGCAGCGTAAGATGTTTTGGTAATTTTAAGGTAAAAGAGAAAATAGCCGATGTTTCCAGATTTGTAGATGTACCCGACGAATTTCTTGCGTGATTTACATTTGATATGATGAAAAAGATTTTTATTGCCGGGATACTGTTTTTAGTATTCTCAGGTATCCTGATTGCGCAGGATATAATATTCCCGGAACTACAAGGGTATAGAAAAATAATGAACTACCCCGTCTATTACCCGGACAATTTATGGGATCATATTAATGGTGCAGCCGACGGATATCTTGCTCTCGGTTTCGTGGATCTGAATGTCGTGGAGTATAAAAAAGGAAAAAACGTAATTAAGCTGGAAATATACCGTCACAGTGATCATACAATGGCATTCGGGATATATGCATCAGAACGCTCTTCCTCATACAGGTTTTTAAATCTTGGAGCACAGGGTTATATTACAGGCGGAGTAATCAATTTCTTCACGGGGAATTTTTATGTAAAAATCAGAACACATTCCAATAAATCAAAAGTACTGCAATCGGCCGAATCACTGGCAGTAAGGGTTGCCATGATGCTTGGCGGGGATACGGAAATGCCATCTATTCTGCATCAATTCCCGGATGAAGGGAGAAAACCAAATGAGGAAACCTATATCAATGAAAGCGTTCTCGGACACAGGTTTCTGAATAAGGCATTTAAGGCATCATATAGTGTGGGAAATGACAATTTTGATATTTTCCTCATGAAATTCAATGATCCGGAGGAAACTTTTACTACAGCGGAAAAATATCTGGAATCTGCAGGTCTCGAACCTGTTCAAACTGATAACGGTAAGTTTGTTTTTGCTGACGGTTATAACGGCACTATATTCCTTGCCTGGAACAGGGATATGGTTGTTATTATTTCAGGACTGGCTAAAGATCAGTCGGATATCGCTGACAAATACACCTCGGGGATTCTTGAATAGACTACAGGTAATTCCCTGAAAACTGTTATTTAATCTTCTCCTGTTCAAGGTAATTTCCAATTATATGCTTAAGCTCATCGTATGAATTAACTACCGGAATATCGCAATGATCGTTTATTACGTTTTGTGGCGGCCGGTATAAAATACCAACATCTGCTTTCCTGAGCATATTGATGTCATTATATGAATCACCTATACCAATTACCTTATAATTAAGACTTTGCATTGCTTCGGCAACCTTCATTTTGCTCTCCTTCAGACGAAGGTTATAGTTAACGATATTTCCCAGATGGTCAATTGTAAGGTGGTTGCAGAAGAGAACCGGACGACCAATTTTTTCCATCAAAGGATCAGCAAATTCAGTGAAAGTATCTGAAACGACTATCAGTTGTGTTCTTTTTCTCAGCCATGAGATAAACTCTGTTGCTCCGGGCAGGGGTTTTATATCTGAAATGACATGCTGAATAACGTGAATAGTGAGATTGTTCTTACGCAGGATATCCAACCGGTGTTGCATAAGAACATCATAATCGCTTATATCACGGGTTGTCAGTCTTAATTCATCAATACCGGTATATTTGGATACCTGGATCCATATTTCCGGTACAAAAATTCCTTCAAGGTCAGCACATACAATATACATATTAATATTATTGGTTATGAAGCATCCGGATGTAATTCCTGAGGTTATCATAATTATTTTCCAGTTCCGTAAATTCTTCTTTCAGGTCATTAAGGCCGGCAAGCGATTCAGGTACCGGTACAGATAAACCGGGTATCCTGTTCAGCTCATCCCCGAATTTAGCAGGATGAGCTGTTTCAAGTGATACAAAGAGTTGATTTTTGCTGTTTTCTGATAGCTTTTTATAAGCTTCCACACCTCTCCACGCCACTGCTCCATGAGGTTCGAGAATCAGCCCGTGTTTTTTATAGCCTGAGGCAATGGTTGACCTGGTTTCTTCATCGGATATACTGATGCCAAAAAAATCGTCCCTCATTCTTATAAATTCAGGATTTCTGACTATTGTTCCCTCTTCGTTCATCATCCCGCCATACAGGGCAACAATTCTGGCAAGATTACCCGGATGTCCTACATTCATTGCACTTGATATACAGTTTATTGACGGACTTATCGTTCTATAGATACCTGTCCTTAGCAGTTCCGGAACTTCATTATTTGCGTTTGTTGATATGATGAATTTCCGGACCGGAAGCCCCATTTCACGGGCAATAATGCCGCCCATCAGGTTACCGAAATTGCCTGAGGGTACACTGAATATTGCCTGGTCAGTCATACCGTTTGCCAGCCTTGACCATGCATAGAAATAATAAACTGCCTGCGGCAGTAATCTTCCGATGTTTATGGAATTAGCTGAAGTAAGGGGGATGTCTGATAATAACTCATCCCTGAAGGCCATTTTTACAAGCCGCTGGCAGTCGTCAAATTTACCGTTAAGAGAGATGACTTTGACATTATCATGCAATGTAGTCATCTGTTTTCGCTGTGTTTCGGAAACCTCCCCGGCCGGGAAAAGTATTACTACATTAATATTACTTAACCTGTGGAAGGCACTCGCAACAGCGCTGCCGGTATCTCCTGATGTAGCAGTGAGTATAGTGAATTTCAAATTGTCGCGTGAACTGAAATAGTGCATCAGCCTTGCCATTATTCTCGCTGCAAAATCCTTAAAGGAGGCTGTCGGTCCCTGATCGAGCCTGAGAATATAATTGCGGTTATAGACTCTTTCAATTGGTACATCAAAGTTATATGCATCACGACAGATACTCTTCAGGTCATTGTCATTAATCTCGTCGGATAAGAAATGCTTAAGTACTTTGTTAGCGATTTCAGGATAATCTAAATGAAAATATCCCCTCAGTTCATTCTTATAGATTTTCGGAATGACTGAAGGCATATACAATCCACCATCCGGCGCCAAACCTTTAAGCAAGGCTTCCTTGAAACTTACTTCAGGTGATTTATGATTTGTAGAATAATATATGATACTATTTCTTGTCAATATTAAAACTAAATAGTAAGGTTATTTATAATAAAAATCCATGTATATGGTATTCCGATTTTAATATTCTGCATTCATTATCTCTTACTCTTTACCCTGTGCCCTGTGCTTTTTTATACATTCACTACTCTCATTAGGTCTGCAAATACCCCTGCTGCAGTCACATCAGCACCGGCGCCATAGCCTTTTATTACCATTGGAAGCTCATGGTACCTCTCTGTGGTCAGCAATATTATATTGTTGCTGCCATCGAGATCATATGACGGATGATTTCTGTCAACGTTTATCAGCTCAACCCTTGCCTTACCCTGATCAAGTATAGCAACAAACCTCCACTTTTTGTCTGACTTTTTAAGTTCAAGTCTTTGTCTTTCAAATTCGGGATCAAGTTTTTCAACCTTGTTATAGAAGTCATTCAAATCACCTTCAAAACATTCGTCCGGAAGAAATTTAAATACTTCAACATCTTCTTTTTCAATATTATAACCTGCTTCTCTTGCCAGGATAAGTATTTTCCTGACAACATCTGTTCCACTGAGATCAGTACGGGGATCCGGTTCTGAATATCCCTTCTCTCTGGCCTTTCTAATTGCATAACTCAGAGGTATCTTTTCACTCATTTCATTGAATATGAAATTCATGGTACCGGAAAGAACCGCTTCAATCCTGAATATCCGGTCGCCGCTAAGTATAAGATCGCTGATAGTTTTGATTATCGGCAATCCGGCACCTACAGTGGTTTCATACATGAAACGTACACCACGTTCACCTGAGATCTTCTTTAACTGTTGATAATAACTGTATTCCGATGAACAGGCTATCTTATTGGCAGTTATTACAGATATGTAACCATTAAGGATTTCCTCATACTTTGTTGCTATCTTTTCGTCTGCAGTACAATCAACAAAAACAGAATTCCTGAGATTCATCTTCTTCATATCCCTGATAAATTGTGAGATATCGGCCTTCTTACCTATGTTTTTTAATTTGTCCCTGCAGGATTCAAGTGTTATTCCCCCTTTGTTGGTATACATCTTCCGGGAATTTGTAAGACCCATCAAATTGATCTTAAGGTTATAGTTTTTCAGCAGGAGGTCATGCTGCTTCAATAGTTGTATCAGCAGGCTCGAACCCACAACACCGGTACCTGCGATATAGAGATTAACCTCTTTAAAGGTAGAAAGGAAAAACCCGTCATGTATTACGTTAAGGGCCTTTTTAAGGCTCTTATTCTTTATTACAACTGATATATTTAACTCTGAAGAACCCTGTGCTGTGGCAACTACATTAATGCCGTTTCTTCCCAGCGATCTGAAGAGAGTTGCTGATATTCCGGGAGTGTTTTTCATTCTCTCGCCGACAATTGCAATGATCGACAGATCTTTCTCAATAAGTATTTTAAGTTCTTTATTCTTGTCTATTTCATTCCTGAATTCTTCTTTTATAGCTTCGCAGGCAGTTGCAGCAGCTTCAGGATTCACTGCAAAGGTTATTGAGAATTCCGATGATGCCTGGGTAATCAGTATTATGTTTATTTCATGCCGTGCAAGTGCAGTGAATAACCTTGCCGATGTACCGGTTACCCCTACCATTGCAGGACCCTGAATAGTAATCAGGTCGATATGATCAATTGATGAGATTCCTTTAATCGGACTTGATCCCTGATCGGTCTTCTTTTGATTAATGACAGTTCCCTTTGATAGAGGATTAAGTGTATTTCTGACTGCTATAGGAATATTTTCCCTGTAAACCGGGCGAAGAGTGGGAGTATAGATGACCCTTGCACCAAAATGAGACAATTCCATAGCCTCAGCATATGTTAGGCTTTCAATAGTATATGCTTTTTCAACTTTCCTTGGATCAGCGGTCATAAAACCGTCAACATCGGTCCATATTTCCAATGATTCGGCCTTTAGTGCAGCAGCTATAATTGCCGCTGTGTAGTCGGAGCCGCCCCTCCCAAGTGATGTTGTTTCACCTTTTGAATTACTGGCTATGAATCCGGGAACGACAATTATGTTATCCGGTTTCCCTATCTTTTCCAGAATCAGTGAATTTGTTAAATCAAAATCAACAACAATATTACCTGCCCTGATATCTGTCTTGATTAATTCACGTGAATCTGTATAAATACTGTTATCAAGGAATCTGCTTATTATGAAGGATGATAATCTTTCTCCGCCGGTAATTACCTGGTCAGAAGCGTGCCCGGTTAATTCACGCAACATATAAATCCCTTTCAGCAACTCTTTTAATTCATTGATAATATTATTGATTGAATTAATAACCTCCTGTCGTTTTATATCATTCTCAATTAATTTTTTTGTGAATTCTATATGTTGTTCCAAAATAGTCTTGAGCTGAATTTCGTATTCTGTATTTCCCCGGGAGGCAAGTTCTGAAATAGTGTAAAGCTGATCTGTAACACCCTGGAATGCAGAGATTACTATAATTATAGGAAGAGGCTGTGACTCAATTATCCTTTTAACCTCCCTGATGCGCTCCGGGGTGCCTACAGATGAACCACCGAATTTCAGAACTTTCATATGCTGATAAATAAAAATTGCATTTTAAAAAATAATATATTAATGTATTCATCAGCTTGAAGCTGCTTTATTAAGTCTTTTGAGAATTGAAAATATAAATGTTGCTGACAGCAGACAGAATACTATAAATACCAGCCACAGTGTACTTAATTGTACCTTATCCCACAGCAGGCTTCCCACAAAGAGCAGTTTATTTCCGACAGCTGTTGCAAGCAGCCAGCCGCCCTGCATAAGACCCTGGAACCGTGAAGGAGCAACCTTTGACACAAACGAAAGACCCATAGGACTGAGGAAAAGCTCTGCAACTGTAAGTATCAGGTAACTGCTCATCAGCCAGTATGGTGATACCCTGTAACTATCTGCAACTGGCAAACCACTAAGCGATGCCGGTGATGGTGCGCCGATAGAAGCTATCAGTATGACAAAAAATCCAAAAGCTGCTATGACCATCCCGATGCCTATTTTCTTTGGTGTTGCAGGTTCTATGCCTTTTTTGTTCATCCACGCAAATGCAGCCATTACCGGGAAAGTAAGAGCAACGATGAACAGGGGATTAAATGACTGGAATACTTCAGGTGCTATTGCGTTATGTGGTCCGAAAGCAGTGAATACTTTCCCAAACAATCCGGTGGGATCGAATCCGGTAGTGAAAAACACGCCCAGAAGAAGCGAAATAATGAACAAAAAAACTCCCGTTATCTTGACTTTAACTTCCAGGTTTCTATATACAAGCATGACAAGACCAGCTATGGAGCCTATAACCGCAAGCATCGAAGGTAGTGTGAAGAAAAGATTGGTAAAGGCTCCGGTCTGTTTAACGGTGTAATCCCTGGCAAAAAGAGTCAGGGTTAATCCGTTCTGGTGAAATGACATCCAGAAAAAGACAACAACAATAAAGACCAGAATAAGAGCTGATATCCTCGCTCTTTCCTCCTTTCGGGAGGCCAGAATGATCCAGGTAATAAAGCCTGCAAAAAGTCCGAATGCAAAACCTGAGGCCCAGCCAACCTGCCTAATAAAATGCAGACCAAATGCGGTTACACCGATAGCCAGGATAGCGGCAATAACAGGAACAGGTTTGAAATCAATTTTTTCAGTAGATATAGCGGCCTCTTTTACCTCTTTATCAGGCAGCAGTTTATTGAAGATAGTATACACCAGCAGCGAAATTATCATGGCTACTGCAGCTATTCCAAAAGCATAGTTATAACCCTTTGAAAAAACTTCAAGGTAATCGGCAGCAAATGCCGAAAGATCTGTTACTGGTCCGCCAAGACTCACATTATCAGCTAGTTGTTGAAATACCGTAGTGTCTGTAAGGATTCCGTTGTTGAACTGATGACAAAGCGATGGCAGGCTTCCGTCATGCAAAAATCCGTTTACCTTAAGCCACCAGTTACGCATGCCATTGGCAGCAAAAGGTGCAAAAAAGGCTCCGACATTAATACCCATATAAAAGATCATGAAGGCAGTGTCTCTTAGTTTAGAGTATTTCGGATCATCATACATCTGCCCGACAACTGCCTGAAGATTGCCCTTGAAAAGTCCGTTTCCAAGAGCAATAATCATCAATCCTATTATTGTGATGGTAAGGGTCATTCCAGGAATTGCCATAATAACATAACCGGCAAACATTATGAAGATCCCTGCAAGAATTACAAGCTTGTATTTTTTCGTTGAGTCGGCTAGAATACCACCAAGCAGCGCAAGTGCATATATGCTGAAATAGAACCAACTGTAAATATCACCGGCTTTATTTGCTGCAAGTCCATACTTGGCCTGAAGGAAAAGTACCAGAATGGCCATCATGGTATAGAAGCCAAATCTTTCACCCATATTGGAAAAGAAGGCGACAAGTAATCCTTTTGGGTGATTCTTAAGCATATTACTCTGTTTTAGTTGGTTAATATTTATTCGTGTCAGATGCAGCTGAATTGAACCGTCAAAATACCGGAGCTATTCAATGTTTGACAGGAAACAAATATATTAATCTTTTTTTATTAATGGCCGAAGAGTGTAAATTTGTGCTTTATTGATTCAGGCCGGATGAGGATATTCCGTTGTGACCAGATAAAACAGATTGATGAGTATACTATCATCAATGAACCTGTGGCTTCAATTGACCTTATGGAGCGAGCTGCTGCAAGGTTGTATGAGTGGTTTGTGGAAAGATTTGAAAGGTCAGGGGGGATACTTATTTTTGCCGGTCCCGGCAATAATGGCGGTGACGCGCTGGCCCTTGCAAGAATGCTGGCAAAGAGCAGATATGAACCGGAGGTTTTCTATATACAATTTACTGATAAGACATCAAATGACTGGCAGATAAACAAGAAGCGACTTGAGAAAGAGACAAGTGTACCGTTCCATGTATTAACAAGCACTGATAAGTTCCCTGTTATAAATCCCGGTGATGTTATTGTAGATGCAATTTTCGGTTCCGGGATTTCAAGGCCTGCCGAAGGTCTTGCCTCAGACGTAATTAAAAAGATAAACGAATCAGGTTCTACAGTAATTTCAATCGATATTCCTTCCGGATTATTTGGAGAAGACAACAGCAAGAATATTCCTGAAAATATTGTTAATGCCGGTTTCACACTTAGTTTCCAGTTTCCGAAGCTCTCATTCTTATTTTCTGAAAACGAAAAATATACAGGAGATTGGACTGTTTTGCCTATAGGACTCAATATCACGGCGATAAATAATACTGACACTCCTTATGCACTGCTTGAGAAGAAGCTTGTAAAGATGCTCCTTAAAAAAAGGCGTAAATTCGATCATAAAGGGATTTTCGGACATGGATTGCTTGTTGGCGGATCATATGGAAAGATGGGTGCTGTTGTGCTTGGGGCAAAATCAGCTCTCAGGACAGGAGCCGGTCTGATAACCTGTTATATTCCGGCAGGAGGCAACAATATTATCCAGAGTGCCTTCCCCGAGGCAATGATCAGTCAGGATCCGGGTGAAAAATTTATCTCCGGACAGGTAAACACCGATATTTATGATGCGGTGGGCATTGGTCCGGGAATGAGAACAGAACAATTATCTCAACAGGCGCTTCACGGATTTCTGCTGAATTGTAAAAAACCGTTAGTGATCGATGCTGATGCTCTGAATATATTGTCAATGAATAAGGAGTGGCTATCTGTTTTATCACCCATGACGATCCTTACACCGCATCCGGGGGAATTCGACAGGCTTGCCGGAAGGTCCTCCTGTGGGTATGAAAGGTTACAGAAGCAGACAGAACTTTCACGCAGGTTCAATTGTATAATTGTACTTAAGGGTGCTTATACATCAGTGTCAATCCCTGATGGAAAAGTATGGTTCAACAATACCGGTAATCCGGGAATGGCAACGGCGGGGAGCGGCGATGTACTCACCGGAATGATTCTTTCATTGCTTGCCCAGGGTTATGATCCTGTGGATGCTTCACTGACAGGCGTATGTATTCACGGACTGGCAGGCGATATTGCAGCCGGGAAATCAGGTTATGAATCATTAATAGCTTCCGATATAATTGCTGAAATCGGAAATGCATATGGAATGATAAAAGAAAGCGATCAGGTATGAGACTTTGCAGACTGCCTATAATAATCAATTACTGACAAATGAAAAAAATTATTCTCCTTCCGCTGTTTTTGATAATAATATTGATGGGTTCATGCTGGCCTGAGAAAAAAATTGCAGGACCCGATTATGTCATTACTCCTCTTTCCGATACTACAAAGATAAAGGGAGGTACCGTTGTCTATAGTCTTCCCATGACTGTATTCACTGTTATGGTAGAGATGGAAAGGACTATTGAATTACCCGGACCTTATGCTAAATATGCCGAGGAACTCCTTGGCTTCCGGGGAATTATTATGAATGAAGCAGAGTACTGGTCAATACAAGGTGTTTCGGTAAGTTCACACAATGAAGCAGATCCTTCGGAATATTATGTCATTGAGGGTAACAACCTGTTCCATTCAAATGTGCTGGCTTTGAAACAAGAGGGACTGATACTCGATCTTAATCCTGAAATGGATTATAAAGCAATCAGCAATATTGGAAACAGGGAAACGAACATTGATCAGTTTCAGTCGTATGATCTCGGATCGGATGAGTATTACAGGATCCAGACTGATACGGCATACAAACGTGTAAATTTTGATACAGCATTTATCAGGATACCTTATATAGTGGAGACGAAAAAGAGACTCTCTGTCAGCCAGCTTGCAGAAAGAGCAGCCCGGAGACTGATGGAAATCAGAGATGGAAAGATACTTATTTTGACTGGTGAAGCTAATGTATTCCCTCAGGACGATGCTGCAATTAAGGAACTGAACAGGCTCGAAAAGGAATATACCGAACTGTTTACCGGTAAGACAATAAGTGAAAAAAGAACATTCACATACCAGCTTATTCCGAGGATAGAGTTTGACGGCAAACCGGTAACACTTTTCAGATTTTCTGAAATCACCGGTCCACGGGATCCTTCATCGGGAAACGGAACAGAGGTGATTGTCAGCCTCAATTCAGAGCAGAAAACAAAAGACCTTACGTTTATCTCTTCCCAGACTCCCGATCCATTTACTCCACCGGTCGATAAACTTTTTTACAGGATACCGGATATTGTTAATATGTCGATAAAAATGGGAGATGAGATACTCTATAGCTCAAGAAAAATGGTCTACCAGTACGGGGAAGTCATGCAATTACCAGGGAATTACATTATCGGAAGATAATATCAGATTTCAGATTTTAGATTTCAAATTAAATAAGTCTTGAATCTTAAATCTGTTTATTTTACTTTTCCAACAAAACTCATCTGAAATTCCTGCCAGGTTGTTGTTTTATATGCCTTATCGGCGAAGAAACTCAGCAATGGTTCCATATCTTTAGCTGGTCTGTATCCCGGTACTGGAGAAACTCCCGGTTTATCATCTTCCATGGTAAGGAAGACTACTGTGGGGTAAGACATCTGGCCATTTAGCAGGGCAACAGCAAGCTGATGAGCCCTCCCGGCTTTGCCGTCATTAATGAAAGTCTGTCCCAGAAAAGTAACTGATTCCTTACCCTCTGCATTGAATTTAACGGGATAGAACTTTGTATTCAGCATATTGGCTATTACCGAATTTGTAAATGTATCCTGGTCCATTTTCTTGCACCAGCCGCACCAGTCGGTGTAAGTATCAATAAATAAAGGGCGCGGGGATTTTTTCATGAGTTTTTCAGCTTCCTGTATGGTATACCATTTTACTCTGCTACTTGTTGAGAGTTCCGGTTTTTGTGCAAAAGCTGTTATGAAAGCCGGCAAGATCAATAATAAAAACAGTGTTCTTTTCATCATATAATAACTTATTTTAATTGTATGATGGAACCCACATATAGCTGATTATTATAATATTGTGTTTAGCTTTGCTGAGCTCGCAAGCTCGGTTATGTATTCAAATACATGTGGGGTTCATTATGTATTATTTCAGTTCAGAATTTTTACAAAATTAAAATATTATCTATTAAAACTGCTCAGTAAATCTGTCTTTTACACATGAGAAACAATTAAATCAGATTTTGGTTCATTCAATATGACATCATAACTCTATTACATCCGAATTATTTTTTTACATTTACCCGCCAAAATTTACTAAATAAGATTTATGGAAACTATAAGAAGGACCCTGCGGGATTCAAAAACAGCACGTTGGACTGCCCTGGCAGTTATCTCATTTACAATGTTGTGTGGTTATTACCTGACCGATGTAATGGCCCCTCTTAAAGGATTACTTGAAGGTCAGCTTAGCTGGAACAGCTCAGAATTTGGATTTTTTACCAGTGCTTATGGATGGTTTAATGTCTTCCTGCTAATGCTGATCGTCGGAGGTATAATACTTGATAAAATGGGTGTACGGTTCACAGGAATGATGGCCACCTCGATAATGGTAATAGGTACATTTATTAAGTATTGGGCCGTATCGACTCACCTGCTCGATGGTCAGTACTGGCACCTCGTATTCTGGGATGTTAAAGCTCAGGTATTCATGGCAGCGTTAGGTTTTGCAATTTTTGGAGTGGGTGTTGAGATTGCCGGTATCACAGTATCAAAAATTATCGTTAAATGGTTCAAGGGGAAAGAGATGGCACTGGCTATGGGCCTGGAAATGGCGACGGCCAGGATGGGTACTGCACTTGCACTTTCAACGTCTGTCCCTATCGCAAAAGGATTTAATAATGTTTCTGCACCTATCCTTGTCTGCCTGATCATGTTATGTATTGGCTTTATATCATTCTTTATCTATACATTTATGGATAAGAAGCTGGATGCCTCACAGGTTGCTTATGACAAAGCCACCAATACTGTTGATACTGAAGAGGCATTTCGTATTAAAGATATACTCAAAATAATTACAAATAAAGGCTGGTGGTATTTAGCCATTTTGTGCGTCCTTTTCTATTCAGCTGTATTTCCGTTTCTGAAATATGCTACAGACCTGATGGTGCAGAAATTCCATATTAACGAAGACTGGGCCGGAATAATACCCGCTATGCTTCCTTTCGGTACTATTTTACTGACTCCTTTATTTGGCAATTTGTACGACAGAAAAGGCAAAGGCGCATCAATTATGATACTTGGAGCGATCCTCATTATCATTGTCCACATGATATTTTCTGTTCCGTTTCTTAATCACTGGATAATTGCAATTTTCCTGATTCTGATACTTGGAATCGGATTTTCACTGGTACCTTCTGCAATGTGGCCATCTGTTCCGAAGATCATTCCTGAAAAACAGCTGGGAACTGCCTACTCACTTGTCTTCTGGGTACAGAACTGGGGACTGATGGGGGTGCCTGCTTTGATAGGGTGGGTTCTTAATAAGTATTGCTTCCTTGGGTACTTTGCGGTTGTCGGGACAGGTCTGGTTACAACTCAGGGTGATCAGATTTCCCGCGTACGTGTTGCTGATCAGAAAGTATACCCGATCACTGGGGTGGGTTTAATCAGCAGAAAAGATGTTGATCAGCAGGTAGCTCAGTTCATTAAAAATACAGATGGTAAGATTACTGCTGTGATCACTTCATTGAGTGATACAATCAACACAGAGTATATAACAACAAAATCTCTCAAGAAAGCCGTAAAGAAGAATGAATTAAAAGTCACTAATTATTATTATTCCGATAATAACAAAATTGAGAGCTTTGTAAGCAATAAAGGTGAGAACATTTCAAAATTCAACAATGTCTTTTCATTTTATAACTATACGCGTCCTATGATTATCTTTACAAGTCTGGGGCTACTTGCTCTTCTGTTTGCCTTCCTTCTAAAGGCTGAAGATAAAAAGAAAGGATATGGTCTTGAATTACCGAATATTAAGCAATAACTGATCCGATAAACACTGTATCTTATTTTAATTCAGCCAGTTAAAAATAAAGTACATAAATGCTCCAATTAATCCTGATACCGGGATGGTAAATATCCATGCAATGAATATTTTCCTGGTTACTCCCCATTTAACGGCTGAAGCACCTTTGCGTGCACCAACACCC
>CAZHRV010000224.1:0-10722 GCA_964535035.1 uncultured Rikenellaceae bacterium | reverse complement strand
TGCTATCAAAGCCTGTCCTGATGGCTGGCATCTGCCGTCTATGCAAGACTGGTGGAATTTATCTAACTTTCTTGGAGGTGACGATCCAGCAGGTGGTAAATTGAAAGAAACAGGTACAAATTCCTGGAAAAGTCCAAATACCGGGGCAACTAATTCAAGTGGTTTTACTGCTCTTTCCAGTGGCTGCAGCGGTGACAAGACTATGGGATATATAGGCTATATGACCTTTTTCTGGACATCTGAAGATGAAGATGATGAATCTGGCATTTGTAGGGCATTATACTCTTCCAAAGGAGAATTATCTCTTTACGGAGTAGAAAAAAAAGATGGCTATTCAGTTCGTTGCCTCAAGGATTAGATGATAAAATATAGCTAGTTTGATTAATTAACGCTATACAAAAAGCAATTTTTCCATTCTTTTCATGGCTGCCCCTATCCGCCAACCGGCGTACGGGGGCTTTGCTTTGTTAAATAGTGTTAAATCAACTTATTATCTGATCCGTGAATTGTCAAATTACCTATCTTTCGTCAATAAAAAAGGATCTGATGAAAACATTTTTCACAGTTATTTTTACAATAATTTTACTGTCAGCCTGCGGGAATAGCGAAGGTCGGCTGATAAGGCAGGCGGACAGGATTCATGAGCAGTATCTTACTGTAGATACTCATTGTGACACACCTCTTGAAATTATCCGGTCGGGTTATGATCTGGGAGATAAACATGACAGGAACTGCGTTGATTTTCCTAGAATGACAGAAGGCGGCCTTGATGCTGAATTCTTTGCAGTCTTTTTAGAGCAGGGAACAAGAGATGATTCATCCTTTAACGAGGTTCATAAGGAAACCCTAAGGATATTTAAAGCTATACATGAAAATGTTGAAAAGAATTCGGAAATGGCTGAGATTGCTTTGTCTCCTGATGATGCTTACAGGTTAAAGAAGGAAGGTAAATTATCTGCATTCATCGGAATTGAAAACGGGTATCCGATCGGTAAAGATATATCCAGAATAAAACAATATTATGATCTTGGAGCGAGATATATAACACTTTGCCATTCAGCAAATAACGACATATGTGATTCTTCTACCGACCCAAAAGGACCGGAGTTCAACGGACTTTCACTTTTTGGGGAAGAGGTTGTTAGAGAGATGAATCGTATCGGCATAATGATAGATGTTTCACATATATCTGATGAGTCGTTCTATGATGTAATAAATACATCCCGTGCTCCGGTAATTGCATCCCACTCATCTTCGCGGGCATTATGCTCAAGCCCCAGGAATCTGTCTGATGAAATGCTGAAGTCTCTTAAGTCGAACGGAGGAGTTATCCAGATATGTATCCTCAGCAGTTATATTAAATCCCCGGAACCTAATCCTGAACTGGAATCCCGGATTGATGAGCTTAAAAATAAATATGGTGACTTTAATACATTGACGGAGGAACAAAAAAAGGATTACCGGAATGAACGGTGGGAGATCTATAATAAATACAAGAAGCTGGCAACTGTGGCAGATGTGGTTGATCATATCGACCATGTTGTCCAGATAATAGGTATTGACCATGTTGGCATAGGTACTGATTTCGATGGAGGGGGAGGAGTGGATGGCTGCAAAACAGTAGCCGAGATGAAAAATATAACTATAGAATTATTAAGACGCGGTTATACAAAGGCTGAAATAGAAAAGATCTGGGGTGGAAACATCATGCGAGTTTTCCGCGAAGTACAAAGGCTGGCAGAATAATATAAGGAAGCAATATATTATTTTTTAGCAAATCCGCAATCCGCAATATTATTGAAGTCTTACCCTTGAGAACTTTAAGACTTTAAGCATCCAGGAAGGAAGCGATTTTTCAGGGTTTCTCTTCTTCAGGTTGAGGTACCATCCGAACTTCTTAAGAATAGGAATTTTATGTGTCTCAACGAATTCGATCAGGGTACCGTCGGGATCTTCGATATATGCGAAATGCCCTGCAGCTTCACCCATATCGAAGCTCTGACCCTCATGGCTCTGTTTACTGTCGACTCTAAAAGGGAATCCCTTCTCTGCACAATATGATTTCAGTTTGTCCATGTCACCAATATCAAAGCACAGGTGTATAAATCCGGGATCACCCCATAATCTGTCTTCATAGATTCTCTTTCCCGGTTCTCCTGCGCTGATAAGCTCAATCTCGCTTTGTCCCAATACACTGCTGAAGGGACCTTTAACCGGTTCGGATCTTCTGAGCAGGATCCTCCTGAGAACTATTTCTCCGCCGGGAAATCCGGTAAAATCCGGAAAAACACCTGATGAATCATATGTAACTACATCATAACCAAGGATATCTGAATATAATACCCGGGCTTTTTCAATATTTGAAACACCAATGATGGCCCCATATGAACCTCCCGATATTTTGTTTTCATTCATAAACCAGTTATTTCCTTCAACCATCTGGAAAATATTCCCGTAAAGATCCTTCAGGAAGAAGTTCTTTTTACCGGAAGGATCCGCTGAAGGCTCTCCCTGCATGGCTGAAATTCTTTTCTTATAGAAAGTAAAAGCTTCATTTATATTTTTCACTTTCATTTTACATGCGATGATGCCAAGATCTCCAAGCTTTATCTCATCTTTTTTCTGCACCGGATCCCTTCCTTTGTGCTGCCATATCTCAAAGCCTCCTCCGCTCTGAAGGTTTAAGGTCAAAACAGCATGCCTGCTCCTGGGCAGGTCCCCTGTAAAAGGCAGCATAAGTTTTGCTACTGCCTCGTCTTCAAATATCCTGCAGTCCATCCCAAACTGATCAATATACCATTTCCAGGCTTCGTTAAGGTTTACAACCCCGATACCAATCTGCTGTATCCCGCCTATTATATATCCTTTCATTTTAATCGAATTAGGTTGATTTTATTTTATCTGCAATTTTGAAAAAGAGCCAGGGACATATCCTTCTGATATACAATATCACAAGTTCTCCTCTTCCCACAAGGATCTCTCTTTTGTTTCTCATTATCCCTCTTACAATTATTTTCGCTGCTTTTTGCGGTATTATTCCTTTCGATTGACCTTCATCCATTTTCCCTTGTTCTTTGCCTTCTGAATTGAGGGCATGATATGATATATTCGTCCTTACTCTGCCGGGAATAAGAACAGATGTTCTTATGTTGTTATTTTTATTTTCAAGAAAAAGGGTTTCGAAAAATCCATGCAATGCCTGCTTTGAAGCTGAATAGGCTGAACGAAGTGGAAACCCGAATCTTCCTGATATACTGCTTGTTGCAACTATATGTCCTGATTTTTGATGTATCATATATGGCAATACGGCTTTTGTCAGGGCTATTGTTCCGAAATAATTAACCTCAAATATTTTTCTGTCGAGCCAGAGCGGCGTTTCTTCAATACGTGCCCTCTGGCTTAAACCTCCGATGTTGAGAAGGTAATCTAATCTGCCGACATTGTTCATCTGCTGCTCGACAAGGCTTGCAATACCTGAAGTATCTGACAGGTCGAAAGGAGTACAGATGACTTTTGATGATCTCTCTCCGCATGCCGCTTTTACCCTTTCAAGACCAGGCATATCGTTTGAAGAGATAATAACTTTTGCTCCTTTTCTGATAAACTCATAAACCAGGGCTTCTCCGATACCTGATGATGCCCCTGTTATCCAGGCTGTTTTCCCGGATAATATTTCCTCTTTTTTTTTCACTTTAAAGTCGTAACCAGATTTAACAGTTCGTCATGATTTTTTTTGAGGTTCAGATAATCTCCACTCTTATTCCTGACAAAATCCCTTATCCTGAAACCTCCTATGATACGGCGAAATAAAATTGCATAATTCCATGCAAACAGACCTGAAAATGGCAAAGTCAGAAAAACCAGGATAGCCAGCCACCAGGGTGAAAAAATTATAAATGAAAGGACAAGGTATAATGGCAGAATAACCAGGGCAAGTGCCAGCGAGATTCCGTACATGAAGGTGCCATGGAACTGTATATCCTTTATTTTAAGTGCCCGCAGGCGTGGAATTGTCAGAAAGGTAAGAGTGAAGATATTACCATAAATGTAAAGCGGAAATGTGGCAATTATACCTGCCAATCCTGCAATAAGCCATCCTGCTACATGTTTCTTTTTTTCCAGCAGCCTGTAAGTAAGATTCAGTTCTTTTGTTTTTTTCTTAACCTCAAGGCTGAGAGAACAAATTTTCCGGTAAACAGACTGATTTATTGTTTTTAGACGGTTCAGGTTATCTATCAGAACACGGTCCCTGAATAATTTCGGGAACTTTATATCATCACTGAAACGGCCGTTTATTATACTCCTGAGTTCATCAATAGCCTCATAATCCTCCTCTGACTCAATATGCACCATTATTCTCATCATTTCAGAAGAGAGCCTGTTTCTAAGTTCATTCAGTGCTTTTTCGGGACTATTTTTATATAGATCATCATATTCGGAAACCTCAATGGGTTTACCATATACAACTGTCAGTACCTGTCTGAACCTGTGATAATTAGTAAATTCAAGGCCAACTGGAATTATTTTTATTTTGAGTCTAAAATCAGAAGCTTCATCAGACTGGAATGCGATCCTGCAAATACCTTTCTTAAGCTGCCTGAGCCTCCTGAAACCTGCATGATCGCCTTCCGGCAGAATTACAAGTCCATTTTTATTTCTCAGTACATCAATCGTCTTGTTAAATATTTCATCATTCTCTTTCAGTGAACTGTAACCATCCCTGATCCTGTAAACCGGTAAAATTTTAAAGTAATACATGAGTGATGCGATATGCTTCTTTTTGAATATATCAGCACGCGCAAGAAATATAAGCTGATCCTTTTGGGTAAAAAGAACTGCAAGCGCATCCATAAGTGCATTCTGGTGGTTAGGTGCAAAAATAAGATGATGATCAGGATTAATATGATTGCGTCCAAGTACTATTACTTTTCTGTAATAGATATTATTATGCCAGAACCCGAAGACAGCCTTTATTATGGCATATCCTATAGAGTACTTCTCGATATTTTCTCTGCCCATACCTGAATCAGAAAATCAGCTTTAAGTATACAGTTGATTTGAAGTTAATGATTAATTATGCAAGTTAAAAAAAATGAACTTGGAGTGTTTCAGGGACAGGTGTTTTAAGAAGAATATTTTGAATATTTAAGTCTTTATACTACCCTTTTAATCGTCATTGAAACCGTTTGCCCACAGGTCAATTATCCTTCTCTCTTTTTTTGTCGGCCGTCCGCTTCCTTTTTTCCTGTAGCCGTTAAATACTGCCCGGTGAAATACTATTCTGTTTTTTTCATTTTCAGGCGTCATATCCTCGATGAATTTTATGACGAGTTTTGCTGAAACACGGTTTTCCACCGGATAGATTACCCTGTATGTATATGTAACAGGGGGCTTTTTGACTGTAAGTATCTCATTACCTGCAATAGTCTTTGAAGGTCTGGCCACATTATCATTAATCATTATTCTCCCCTTCCTGCAGGCTTCAGAAGCCTGGCGCCGGGACTTGAAAATCCTTATGGCCCAAAGAAACTTGTCTATTCTTACAGGCAGATTATCAGTCATAATAATGGAGTTTGAGGAGATCTTTTCCGGCAATGTTTATCAGGTATTGTCACCAGGGTTGATCTTTCCTTCTTTATTAAATTTTGTCATGGTCAGTTCCGTGCCCACTGTTCCGAATGACTTTATCATCTCGACCACTATAGATATTCTTTCCGCGATAACTCTTTTTTCCTCAGGAGTCCATGTTCCAAGGACATAATTAACCTGGGAGCCTTTATGAAATCCGTTGTTTATGCCTATCCTGATACGTGAATATTCGTTAGTTGCAAGGATTATATTGATGTGTGCCAGACCATTATGTCCTCCATCGCCCCCTTTAGATCTCATCCTGATGCTCCCCAGAGGGAGGGCCAGGTCATCAACAATTACAAGCAGGTTTTCTATGGGGATCTTCTCTTTTTTCATCCAGTACCTTACCGCATTACCACTGAGATTCATAAATGTTGACGGTTTGAGGAGGATGAATTCCCTTCCTTTATATTTTACACGGCAGACAGCACCGTAGCGCTTATCTGCAAAAACAGCACCGGAATCCCCGGCCATTGTATCCAGCGCCATAAATCCAATATTGTGACGTGTATCAGCATACCCGTCACCAATATTTCCCAGGCCAACTATAAGATATTTCATTGTGCCTGAATATTAAAGGGATGATTAAGATTGTTTCTCCTTTTCCTTTTCTTTGTCCTGATTTTTCACCTCCTTATCACCAGGAGTTTCAGCAGGCGCTTCTTCTCCCTCAGAAGCTGCTTCAGCGGCTGCAGCAGCTTCTGCTGCTTCCTCTTCCTCGGTTTTCAGTGCAACCCTCGCTGTGCCAACCGTAACGACTGTCACAATTTTCGAATCGAGTAATTCTATATTATCAAATGAAAGATCCCCGACTTTTAAAGAGTTATGGATTTTAAGATCAGTCACATCCACAAAAAGTTCTTCAGGGATGTTTTCTGCCATTCCTTTAACTTTCAAATGTCTTCTCTTTATTGTCAGCTTACCTCCGGCCTTGACACCCACTGATTCGCCTGTAACGGTTATGGGTATATCAATTATTACAGGCTTGTTTTCAGATATCTGTACAAAATCGGCATGTAGTAACCTGTCGGTAACAGGGTGAAACTGTTTATCCTGAAGAATGGCTTTATATTCCTGATCGTCAAGATTGAGCTTTACCAGATGAGCTTCATGCGTATAAATAAGTTTCTTGAAACGGTTCTCATGTGCATAAAAATGTATGTTATTCTCATTTCCGTAAATTACACACGGTACATTTCCTGCTTTTCTGAGCTGTTTGGAACTTTTTTTACCCAGTTCTTTTCTGAGTGATCCTTTGATTTCTATTGTCTTCATTTAAAGAGTGTTATTGTGCTACTCAAAGTTATCTTTTAGATAACCCCCCATTGCACGTTAAAAAATCGGACGCAAATATATGATAAAGAGATCAGAATACAAAATTTGTACTGATCGATTGATTGGTATTGACTGCCTGGATGGTTTTGGCAAAGATTTCTGCTATTGAAAGGATCTTTATTTTTTTTGAATTATTTATGAATGGGACCGAGTCAGTAACAACGAGCTCCTCGATAGCAGAGTTATTAATACGTTCTATGGCATTACCTGAGAGGATAGGATGTGTGGCGAAAGCCCTTATACTTTCTGCTCCTCTTTCCTTCATCATATCTGCTGCAAGGACAAGAGTACTGGCTGTATCAACCATATCATCGATTATTACAACATTCTTTCCATCCACGTCACCTATTATCGACATCTCTTCAATGACATTAGGTTTTTTTCGGAGTTTATAGCACAGTACCATTTCTGACTGCAGGTACCTGGAATAAGCATTGGCTCTTTTTGAACCGCCCATGTCGGGTGCTGAAATAGTAAGGTTATTCAGATTAAGGTTCTCAATATATGGGGCGAATATTGCTGAACCGAAAAGATGATCAACAGGAACATTGAAGAATCCCTGTATCTGGTCGGCATGGAGGTCCATTGTAATTACCCTGTCAACTCCGGCAGTGCTCAGAAGATCAGCTGAGAGTTTTGATCCTATCGATACCCTGGGACGATCCTTCCTATCCTGACGGGCAAAACCATAGTATGGTATAACAGCTATTACATTATAGGCAGAAGCTCTTTTTGCGGCATCTATCATAAGAAGAAGCTCAAAAAAATTGTCTGCCGGAGGGTTTGTCGACTGAATGATAAATACCATGTCTCCTCTGACTGATTCATCGAAACAAGGCTGAAATTCTCCGTCACTGAAGCTTGTTACAGAGCTTTTGCCGAGTTCTATACCCAGGTTATCTGTAATTTTCTCGGCGAGCTGCCTGGATGATCTGCATGAAAAGATTTTTAAGGGTGCTTTTCCGAACATGTCCTGTACAAATTTTAGCTGTTACTGATATGATTGTTCTCTACAAAATTAATTATTCCTGATTATCTCAAGCCTCTTTTGATAACTTGTTCAAAGATTCTTCAATAAAGTTGAGAATCTCCTCTCTACCTGTCTTCTTCACGGCAGATGCAATAAAGGTAACAGGGAGATATTCCCAGTTTTTAAGCATTTCGGTATCATATAGTTGCACCGATTTTTCAAGAGCGGTGCGGTTAATTTTGTCTGTTTTGGTGAAGACCCTTGCAAAGGGGACCTGGTTTCGTCCCAGGAACTCCATGAATTCAATATCAGATCTCTGGGGTTTGAGCCTGCAGTCAAGCATTACGAAAAGGCTTACGAGGTTCTCCCGTTGTAGAATATATTCCCTGGAGGCATTCATCCATTTTTCCCTCATGGCAGCCGGAACCCTGGCATATCCGTAGCCGGGCAGGTCGACGAGGTACCATTTGTCATTGATGAGATAATGGTTTATTGTCCGGGTTTTGCCTGGCTCCCCGGAGATTCTGGCCAGCTTCGACCAGCCTGTAAGCATATTGATAAGTGAAGATTTACCTGTATTGGAGCGTCCTATGAATCCATACTCCGGTATAACAGGAGCGGGGCAATGTAATATTGACGGACTGCTTTTTATATAGGAAGCCGAATGAATCTTCATGTTCACCAGCTAATTCAGATCATTATATGGCAGATCAATTTTTTTATATATAAGATGCCGGTTTCCGAACAGCGTAACAATTTCTGCAATTATACCGGTATATGCCTTTTTGGATTCCCCGGTTTTTCTTAATTCAAGTGAGGCTTTGCCATTAACTGTTTCCAGCCTCTTAATTTGAGTGGTATCAAAACGGCCATTAGCAAACTCTCCCTGGCAGAATTTGACTTTTTCTGTTTTATCTGACATTTCAAGGCCAATCCTGTATGTACCTTTTGTACTATATTCATCCGTGATATCAGTAACGATTTCGGGATAATCTTTAAAAAGCCTTCCATTTTGATCATACTCTTCCAGCAAGGACGTGCGCAGTCCTTTGTTGTATCCGATTTTGGCTTTTATCTTACCTGTTCTGTAATACTGTTTCTGTATTCCGTCAATAGTATCATGCTTATATGGAGTAGTCCTGAATACCTGGCCCTCAAGGTAATACCACGCTGCTGAATCTTCGCGTAATCCGTTTTCATACCAGAAAGTCTGATATAACTGGCCCCCCTGATAATATGTTTTCATTAATCCATGGCGAACTCCATTCTCGAATGTGATCTCCTTAAGCAGGCGCTGATTGCTGAAATACTGCTTAATACCTGTATATCCTGTGTCAGGAACGGTAACTGTATCAACCTCAGAGGCTAAATCTTTTTTTCTCCGGCTTTTTCCGGTACAACCGCTTATTATTATAACTGACATGATAATAATAAGTGAAGATGGTAATATTTTCATGGCCGCTAATATTTGATTAATACTGATTCAGAACTGTGTTTATAAAAACTTCAAGTATCCTCGATTCCATCAATGGTTCCAGTACTATATCTTTTATCATTGCCGGAAGAAGGACCGTTTCTCCTTTGGTTACTGGCTCGGATTTGCCATCCCAGCGTATCATAAACTCTCCTTCGACACAGATGTATATCATAAAAGAATCGAACAGGTTATAATCTTTAATAACAGGTTTATTAAAGTCTATCACATTTGTTGTAAAGAATTCGCAACTTACAATGTTGATGGTTCTGTTCAGCACGGGCTCTTTTACTATTTTGCTTTCCCCTGAGGTTTTAAAATCAATTACATCAAGGGCCAGGTCAGTGTGAAGTTCTCTCGGCTTGCCGTTATTTCCCGTTCTGTTCCAGTCATAAATCCTGTATGTAATATCTGAAGTCTGTTGTATTTCTGCCAAAAGGATGCCTGCTCCGATAGCATGTATCCGGCCTGCAGGAGTGAAGAAAGCGTCCCCTGCAGCCGGGTTCTCAACATTTAAAAGTCCGGCCATTTCTCCGGCGCTTAATGCGTCAAGGTATTTTTCTTTGGTGATATTGTTACTGAATCCTGTATATATCCTGGAGTTTTTTTCACTCTCAAGAATATACCACATCTCTGTTTTTCCGTAGGCCTTATGCCTTTCCCTTGCAACGGCATCGCCTGGATGAACCTGAATTGAAAGATCTTCCCTTGCTTCAATCAACTTAATAAGGAGAGGAAATTCATTGCCGAATTTTTCAAAAACAGCATCTCCGGTCAGATCACCCATATAAACCTCAATTAGTTCCTCAATATTATTTCCCGCAAGAAAACCGTTGCTAACTACTGAAAAATTGTCAGAAACAGCCGATAATTCCAAGCTTTCTCCATATTTAAGTGCGGGGTCACCTTTTTTATGATAACCGGTCACCAGCTTGTTGCCTCCCCAGACTTTCTCTTTAAGCAGTGGTTCAAATTTCAGCGGGTATAATTCTGACATGTATAGATGTTGAGTTAGTATACTTTAGTACTTCACAGCTAAGTTCACTCCAAACTTTTCATTATTTTTGATAGTAAATAATATTACAAAAGTACTAATAAATGCTTATAGTAGGAATAGCTGGAGGCACCGGTTCGGGAAAAACAACCGTGGTCAGAAAGATAATGGAAGTGTTCCCTGAGGAACAGGTTGTTGTAATACCACAGGATGCTTATTACAAGGATAATGGTCACCTGCCGCTTGAGGAAAGACAAAAAATCAATTTCGATCACCCCGATTCTGTAGAGTTCTCCCTGCTGATCAGCCATCTCAAGG
>CAZHRV010000223.1:0-6552 GCA_964535035.1 uncultured Rikenellaceae bacterium | reverse complement strand
CGATTTTGACCCTATAAGCGGGATTCGGCTCGTATCAGGACTTAACAACCTGCCAAGATGTCTACCATCATACTTAAAGTTTTGTTACTCATTCAAAGAACTTAAACTCTCTGTACCCTTGAGTAACCCAGAGCACACGCCCGAAAAGCTAACACGGACAATATGGGTAAGTTGTTTGTCACACTTTTTGCTTTTGCCCTGCACCCAAGACAAATTTGTAATGGCCGTTACACCCGGACACGCGCATCTGCACTCAATCAAAATCCTGCACCTTGACAAATTTCTGGCTCCGAGACAAATTGTATCGCGACACTGCGCCAGTGCCCTCAATTAAAATCCTGTACCATGATAGTTTACCGGCTCCGATCAAACTTGTACCGCGATCGCGCCAGCACGCATTAAAATTCGTTCCATGACGGCAAAAAGCACGCCATACCCTCCTTGCACCGTGACAGCTTTGTGGCTAAAGTACCAGGACCCTGCCCGGTGCTTGCATCGGGTAACACAACCTCCCCATATTGCCGGGCCGTTAGCACACATAAAAACCCTGGTGACAATTACTCGTGACAGCCTCTAATCCAATTTCAACGTTCTACTCGGTGACAACATCGCTAACCCATGACAACTTCTAAAATCGACCTCAAATGAATAATGTATTTCTAGGACAAACAAAAGCTCGATTGATTGTTAAGATATTGGGTATAATACAGTTATTAATCGGCTTTTTAACTCTGGTGATAGCTCCTATTGAGATTTATAGCTTTTACTTATTCTCAGAGGGAGGAGTGTTTTACTACGATGGATTCGGGATTGGTTCATTTATCCATGGACTTGTCGTAGCCCAGATCTTTGCTTTCTATGGGATTGGATTGCTTTTCATAATCATAGGATACGGCCATATTAAACTTAAAAACTGGACTCTAAACCTATCCATTAGTACCATCTGGTTTTGGATAATATTTGGTCTGCCTGTGATGGTTTTCTTCCTGCCTTTACTTGCAATGAAAGAAATAAATACTCAATACCCTATATTACTTCTCGCCTTTGCTGCTCTGTTATTGATTTTTGTAATTCCAGGACTTTTGCTCTTCTTTTATAATCAAAAGAGTGTTGTAGAGTTATTTCGCACACACAATGACCTGGGAAATGAATCTCAGATTATGCCAGTCCGTTCTTATTTGGTTCTTCTTGTCTTTTTTCTTTTTATCCTTCTGTTCCATATTTTGATTTTTTATCAGGGCATATTTCCAATGTTTGGAAAGTTTCTGACTGGTCTTAGTGGAATAACCATCTATGGATTTCTGATCCTGATAATGATCCTGCTCATATATGGACTAATCAACAAAGTATATCTTTCATGGATAGTATCTACTATTTTATTCTCAATCTTAATAGTGTCCTCGATTATAACAATTATAGGCTATAAGTACACCGAGATCATAGAATTACTTAAATTACCAAAAATGGAAAATGACATATTCTTAAAGTTCCCTCTTAAGTCATTATATTTGCTCATACCAGTTCTTTATATCCTGACAATTAGCCTGATAATAATAATTCGATCCAAAAAATATTTTAATAAACAATACGGCATATAACACGAACAATATGGGTAAGTTGTCAAGCCTTCGCTAAAGCTACGGCTTGCGCTGTTGTCACCGTGATCCTTCGCTACGCTCAGGACTTTCTGGCTAAAGTACCAGCCTCGAGTACTCGGGGTGCCCGGTGCTTGCGTCGGGTAACACAACCTCCCCATATTGCCAGGCCGTTGGCGTTAATTTACACCTGTTCGATTGACTAATAAGCCAGATAGGTCGTTACTTAAAATATTTTTGCATTTTGTGCATTATTCTCCTATCTTTTAAAAAAAATACTGATAATAAAGCTTTAATAACTTTAGACTATCCATATAAATTGCTACTTAATAAGGATTCTTTGAATTAGTATTGAAACTGTGATTTATAAACTCAAAAAGAAAATTATGACTACAAATAAAACTTCAAGACGGAAATTTATTTGCTCAGCTTCTGCAATCGCGATGGGATCGGCAGCATTTGGAATAAGCATCCCCTTAAGTATGAATAAAAATAAATCCAAAGAGGAGATTTATAAACAGCTGGATGAATTGGTGGATAAGTATATACCTATTTTTGGGACTTGTTCCCAAACCAGTTTTTATGCATTAAATGAAACATTCCACTTAGAAGCGGATAAAATTGTTAAAGCTCTAGCGTCTTTCCCTGGAGTTGCATTCAGGGGAGAAACATGTGGAGCTGTATCCGGATCTTTATTGGGAATAGCTCTCATATTCGAAGGAGACAATCCTGGTAATAAATTATCACGTAAACCATCCAAAATTTTCTGTTCAAAATTTGAAAATGAATTTAGTACAACAAGATGCAGAGATGTAATCGAGCATGTAACAGGAAAGAAATACACTATTTCTAAGGAAGAGGACTATGGAATTTTATCAAATGATGGTGTAGGCAAACACTGTCCCGGAGTTATAAAGAAAGCTCTTCATGATGCTGCTGATATCATTTTAGAAAAATCATAAATATAAACTGCCGCCAACACAGTCAATAAAATTAATAGGTTTCCCGCTATGCGGGACAGGCTGTCACAGTTTTTGCAATCGTTCCTGCTTTCTTAACAGATAAGTAAAATAATATAAACCCGGATACCCACAACTGATATCAATCAAACTTAGTGTACCATGACTCAATCCTGGCTTCGTTGTAAGTTTGTATCGCGACACTGTTCAAGTACCCCTTTTAAAAATACTACAACATACTTCAATATCAATAACTTAGTAAGCCTGTACCACGACACTCGTATAATCTGTATAGTCTGACTCCGAATGCAAAAACCACGCCGTACCCGCCGCGATTTATTTTCAGGACCTCTTACACCCGAAGTTCCTGCACAAGTGACTGGCGGCGGGTAACGCTTACTAATTATACCGCCGGGCCGTCAGACTGTCTAATAACCTGATTTTATGCTAATTTGTCTTTTGTAATATATTGGATATTAATATTTTAAAAATTCAGTCGTTATTTAAAAGGAGGTTATTAGACAGACTGCCGTTATGGCTAATTGTCTAATCTTGAGCTAATATCAGGATTTGTTGATACTTATTCAAAAGACTTGGTAATCTGAATCTCAGGAGTATTATTGTAAATATCTTGTAATTTAGAAATGTTATCAGCATCAATTGACTTCATTAATTCACTTATTCTATTTAGCGTTTCTATATGTTTTGAAGTTAGTTGATTATTGTTTTGAAGGGCATAATCAAATATTGGCGCATATTGATAAGCTGTATATTCAGTTCCCAATATCGATGTCAGATCTGTAATAACTTTCGCTACTATCGATACTGAGCCGGTATATCTATTGGGTATACCGTACAAATTGGGATCGATTTCTCCTTTTTGCATTTGTATCCATGCATCATTGCTAAAATCAAATTTATCCCTACTTAAATCAACCATACCTGTGCTTGGATCCACAAGCATCCAACGCTTGTCATTTTCATTCCATACTTCACAAATTACGTGGCTCACATGAAAATTGGGAATTAAATAGGTAGCATGTCCATAACGGACTCTGGCCGGTATTGCACGATATTTAAGTATTGATGCCAGTAATATGGAATATTCACGACAAGTCAGAACCAAACGATCCGTGATTTCCCGGTCTTCTACCAAGCCCCTTGAATCATAGTATAGAAGCCCCTCTAAAACCGATTTAACTGTAGGATACTTAAGTGACTCATTCCATCTTTCATTGGGAAATTGCTCACGATATTTTGGTAACTCCCCATAGGGATGAATTAATTGGGATTGTATTAAACGGCAAAGCTCTGGTATTGATTCAGGAAGATTTTCATACAAATATTCATTTTCCCCCGGATCAGTAAATGAACTATATTGTTGATAAAATTCTAACAGTGAAGTATCAACTGGATTATTGGTGTTCTTCACTGACAATGCATCAGATTCGTGTATGCTTGTTTGACCATTGCAAATTTCCATCAGGAAGGAAATTAATAAAATAAATAATGTGTTTTTCATAATTTATATATTTAAGTAGTTAATAATATTAACCTTTTCGATAAAAAATTTATTTTTTTGGATTAATGTATTTTTTAAGATCATTTACATAGGATTCAAATGCCTTAACTCCTTTATCAGTAATAGACAACATGGTTTTCGGGTAATTATTTTTAAAGGTTTTTTCAACATTAATATATCCTGCCTCTTGCAATTTTTTAATCTGTAAACTGATGTTACCTGCAGCGGCTCTAGTTTCCTCCTTTATATGGGTAAACTCAATTTTCTCTGAGCCAACCAGCATAGAAATAATTGCCAACCGTAATTGGGAGTGTAACAGGGGATCTAAATCTGTATACATAGCACTATTCTTTTGCTGATTTTAAAAAATATCCTGGTATCAGATAACCGCAAATTATAGCCGCACCGGCAATTAATGTTATGTATTCGTTTGATACGAATGTCGAAGCAATAGAGAATAGGAAAAATGCCATACCTCCGATAATTAACGGTTTAAACTTAAGAAGTACCCCTGCAATTGATGTTATTATACCTCCAACTAATAACATTATTGGTGGGGGAAGGATTCCCTGTTTAATACAAATGAATATTGCAACAGAGAAAGAGACCGCAGTTATATACCCAATTTTTTTGAGATAGATGTCTAAATAGCTGTATACTTTCTTATCTCTATCCATTTTTCGGTCCATAAAAAACTGGATTATAAATGCAACTAAACCAAATACAACCCAAATACCCAAACTAAACAGCCCCTCTAGTTCGAATGCTTCTTTGCTGTGTAAAATCCTTAAGATGACAAAATGAGAAAAGCTAGCAAGCGTTAACATCCAACCCCAAAGGAGAAACGATTTCCCATTTTCCTTATAATTCATCTTAAAGTTTGAAATAGCTTTATTAATAATATCAAAGCTTTCTTCCGGTGTTAAATTAATTTTTTCCATATTTTATAATGTTAATGATTTTAAGTTGACACAAATATAAATATGTTTATTATATTAACCTAATAAATTTGCATTTTTCTTACTACTAAAGCTATGATAACCTCGATTATGATGGAATATAGGATTGGAATATCTCATATTAACTGCCACTACCCCAGGACATTTGAACATTGGATATAAAGAAAAAGGGAAATAATATCAACTAGCCATAATACGGACAATATGGGTAAGTTGTCAAGCCTTCGCTAAAGCTACGGCTTGCGCTGTTGTCACACTTTTTGCTTTCCCGAGTACTCGGGACTGCCCGGATGCTGCTTCGGGTAACACAACCTCCCCTTATTGCCGGGCCGCCAGACTGTCTAATAACCTGATTTTATGCTAATTTGTCTTTTGTAATATATTGGATATTAATATTTTAAAAATTCAGTCGTTATTTAAAAGGAGGTTATTAGACAGACTGCCGTTATGCTTAAGCCATATCCTATTGTGAGATAGAAATCATTTAATAATTGAATCTCTAATACAAACTTAAAATTGTTTAGTCATGATTAATAAATTTACTTTAGCTTCCATCCTATTCTTGACAGCAATCATATCTTACTCTCAAAATAGTGATGAATATAAGGTTTTTGCACTTAAATACATTGATGGACAGAACATTCCAGCTCAACGAATGGTTGTTGGAGCAAACCCAAAAGATAGCATACAATTATGCTATATGTTTTGGTTCTTGAAAGGAGATAATGGAAGAAATATCCTTGTCGACGTTGGATTTATTGACACTTCTAAAACAGGGAACAAGAATTATGTAAGACCAGATTTAGTTTTGCAGAGAATAAATATATACCCGTCTGATATTACTGACATTATTATTACACACCCTCATAACGATCATATTGGAGGAATAAATCTCTTTCCTAATGCAAAAGTCTGGATACAGAAAGATGACTTCGATTATTTTGTTGGCGAAGCCTGGCAAGAAAACGGAGTCTCAAGAGGATTTCAAAAAAATGATGTCCGTAACATTATTGAATTAAATCTGCAAGGTAGATTAATACTTATCAAAGGAGATAATATTGAAATAATCCCTGGAATAAAGGTATTTATCGGTTCAAAACATACCTATGAAAATCAGTATTTACTAGTTAATTCCAATTCCAAAGGAAATAAAATACTAATTGCATCAGATGCAATCTGGTTTTATTATAATCTTGACAACTTACTTCCTGCCAGTCTATGTATGGACCCAAAAGCATATGTAGAGGCTATGAAAAGGATGATAACTTTAGTAACCAATCCTGATTTTATAATTCCTGGACATGATGATCTAGTCTTCTCAAAATTTCCAATAATAAAAGAATGGATTGTTAAGATAGGAAACTAACTTTATCATGTTAAAAAGTCGAGTAGGTAAGGGGGAATTTCACCCCCAAACCTCTCTCAGAACCGTACGTGATCCTCTCGAATCATACGGCTCCTCGAACTCACGCAACCAGTTGAGGTTGACAGGCTATGAAATTAAGCTCATCCCCTTT
>CAZHRV010000222.1:0-2145 GCA_964535035.1 uncultured Rikenellaceae bacterium | reverse complement strand
TAAGATCTATCTTATGAAGAGTAAAAGGCTGCATCCTGTAATGGATTGCGACAGGCATCTTATCACCCCTGTAATGAATAAGTTCTCCCCCCCTGACAAGATAGAGCGGACAGTTAGCGCCGGAAAAACATAAAGTATCAGTTTCAAAATCGACCGTACATACAGCTATATCCATACCATCTTTTATGGAATCTTCGTCGGCAGCCTGGTTTAATGATTTGATAACACCCTGTCTCAGGTTTTCAATGATCTGGTCAGGCATTATAGTGCCTTTGCTGTTAACTATCTCATTAAGCATAGTTACACCCAGCATACTCATAAATGCCCCGGGTACGCCATGTCCTGTACAGTCGGCAGAAATGATGATCTGTTTGTTCTCCACCGTGCTTACCCAGTAAAAATCTCCGCTGACTATTGCTAGAGGCTTATAGAGAACAAAGTGTTCCAGCTTATCACTGAACAATTCAAGCGAAGGGATGAGAGCTGTTTGTATCCTCTTGGCATACATTATACTATCGGTTATATGCTTTTTCTGGTAAGCTATCTGATCCCTCTGAGCGGCTGCCAGATCCCGCTGACGCTCAATCTCATCCTTCTGACGTGATATTGTCCTGTTCTTCTCTTCAAGCCTTATGTTTGCCTCTTTTTTGATCTTGTAACCCCTGTATATATAATAACCGAGGAAACTGACAAGGAGCAACGCAAACAGAACAAAATAGAGTATCAGCTTTTGCTTTTCGAGGGTAGCCAGTTGTACCTTTATCTTCTCTTCCTGCTCGCCGATCTTGTTAAGCTGTTCATCTATCATCAGCAGCTGGCCTGCTATTTTTTCCTTCTGATTTGCAAGAGTGTCTTTCTGGACCTGAACCTCTTTCTGCTGTATCAGAATTGTATTCTTCTGCGAGGAAATCTCAGACTGCTGACGGCTTATCTGCCTGAACTGGTTATCAAGTACCTTCTGTTTCTCGTTCAGCGTGTTCTCTTTCTCGGTAATCTCTTTGTCGAGACTGTCGAGAAGTGCTTTTTGTTTAAGTATCTCCTGTTTCTGAATATCAATTGTTTCAAGCTGCTGGCGTATAGTTTCCTTCTGCACCTCTATTTCCTTACTTGCAATATCAAAAAGATTCTGCCAGTCTTCTTTTGTTTTTACGGCCATAAACAACACCTCCTGGGGAATGCTCATTCCCTCACTCTTTACAAGCTCCTCATTAATATCATACCTGGGCCTGCTGTTCACCACAATAAAATTCAGCATCGACTCCCTGAATTCATATCCTTCAGAGATAAGCATTGTCTGGTGTCCGGCAATCCTGGCTTTAACTTTATCAATATTGAATTCCGCTGTCTTGTTCAGATACAATACCTGTGTGTGTGTTATGCTTTCAATGTTCTTAAATCCAACTATGACAACCGGTTTATCCTGGATTTTTGTCCTTGTTTTAGCCAGATTGCCCAATTCATAAATAAGATCATAATCACCCAGCATGACCCCTATCTTGAAATTTGATGAATCGGCGAAACTGGGTCCGTAATCAATATATTTCGCGAGGTCAAAAATATACAGAGCTCTCGTGGGGTTGTCAAATCCCCCCTGCCCGTAAGTGTTGAACACCTGTAAAACCGGGATTATGAAGAAAACGGCTGCTTTTAAAAATTTGGATTTGCTAAGCATAACTGGTAGTATGAATGTAACTACGAAATTGCAAATTATTATTCAAGTTTGCAAGTACCCGATTATCAGAGTTAACAAGCAGTGTTGAAAAATTGTTAATAACTGACTCCTCTGCCGGTCTCTCATTTGTTTTCTTATCGTACTTTTATAAAAGTTTATTTAACACCAATTATGGCACTGAATATCTGCGACTTACAACTGGAGGGCAAGAAGATAATTATTGTTGAGGACGATCTGCCATCAATAAAATACTATGAAACTCTTCTTAAAAGTACAGGTGCGGATATAAGCATATTCCATAACGGGAAGGAATTCATTGATTACATAAACCATGAAAAGGGCAGGATCGATCTTGTTTTCATGGATTTTCTCATTCCCCTTATCAATGGAATAGAATGTCTGAGGATTTTCAGAAAAGCAAGAAAAAATGTACCGGTTCTTATGCTTACGGCTTATTCTTCCGAACAATCAAA
>CAZHRV010000221.1:0-17948 GCA_964535035.1 uncultured Rikenellaceae bacterium | reverse complement strand
CACTCTCGGAATAGTATTTGGCGATCTTGGTACAAGCCCGCTTTATACAATGAAGGCAATCCTCCGGGGAGGTGCAGAAAATTTCAACGAACTGCTCATCTTTGGCAGTCTCTCATGTATTTTCTGGACTCTCACTATTTCGACCACGATAAAATATGTAGTGGTAGCGATAAGGGCTGATAATAATGGAGAAGGAGGGATTTTTGCCCTTATTGCCCTTATCAAAGATAAGTCGCAATGGATTGCCATTCTTACCATGATCGGAGGTGCTGCGCTTCTTGCTGATGGAGTTCTTACACCAGCTATAACAGTAACATCTTCAGTAGAGGGCTTAAAACTGTATAATCCTGATATTCAGGCAATTCCGATTGTTCTCATAATACTTGCGGCTCTCTTTTTCATTCAGCAGTTTGGTACCGGCTTTATCAGGAAATCCTTCGGACCTTTAATGGTTTTATGGTTTTCGATACTTGCCATAATTGGTTTTTCGCAATTAATCCATCATCCTGATATACTTCGGGCTATCAGCCCTGTATATGCTTACAGGTTTCTTGCAGCATATCCGGGAGGATTTATCTTACTTGGTGCAGTTTTCCTGTGTACTACGGGTGCTGAAGCACTTTATGCCGAACTTGGTCGCTGTGGCAAGTCAAACATCAGGATCTCATGGCCATTTATTAAGGTCGCACTTTTGCTGAACTATTTCGGACAGGGTGCCTGGCTGATGATGAATATTGATAAGGGTACATTCATTAATCCTTTTTTTGAGATGATGCCGAAGTGGTTTCTAATTCCCGGGATTATCATGGCGACTACAGCAGCAATCATAGCCAGCCAGGCAATAATTACGGGGTCGTATACTCTTATCAGTGAAGCAGTTTCATTGAATTTCTGGCCTAAAATAAGGATCCTTCATCCTTCATTGATAAGAGGAGAGATCTATCTGCCTTTTGTAAACTGGTTCCTCTGGATAACATGCAGTTTTACTGTTATCTTTTTTAAGGAATCTGCAAATATGACAGCCGCCTATGGGTTATCCATAAACATTGCCGAGA
Organism: uncultured Rikenellaceae bacterium; assembly: GCA_964535035.1. Taxonomy (GTDB): domain Bacteria; phylum Bacteroidota; class Bacteroidia; order Bacteroidales; family VadinHA17; genus LD21. The sequence goes on along the minus strand of CAZHRV010000221.1, from coordinate 16,893 downwards.
TAATGACAACCCTCCTTCTTTTATATTTCTTGTTGAAGAAGGGGATAAATCACAGGCTGGTATTGCTTCTTTTCATGGTCCTTGTAACGGTTGAGGGAAGCTTCCTGATAGCTAATCTTCATAAATTCACATCGGGAGGATGGTTTACCATTCTGCTTGCTTCATTATGTTTCCTTGTAATGTTTGGCTGGTATTTCGGCCGTAAATTAAAGAACAGGTATATTACATTTGCCAGTCTTGACCAGTACCTCAAGATTTTCAGGGATCTGAGCAAAGATGAGTCAGTTCCGAAGTTTGCAACCAACCTTGTTTATCTGATACGTGCCAACAAGCTTGACCATGTTGAGTCAAAAGTGATATACAGCATATTTCATAAGCAGCCAAAGAGAGCTGATACATACTGGTTCATACATGTCGACAGGATGAATGAACCCAACAGGTTTAATTACAAGGTAACGCAGATCATCCCCGGGATCCTCATCAGGGTTGATTTTTATCTTGGATTTAAAATTGCACCAAAGGTTAACCTCTATTTTAAGGAGGTACTGGAAGACCTTGTAAAATCAGGTGAAATAAAGATCAACAGCAGTTTCACCTCCATGAAGAAATACAATATTGAAGGCGATTTTAAATTCATTTTGATTGACCGGATAATGTCACGTGATATCTCCCTGTCAACCTGGGAGAACTTCATTCTTACGCTTCACAATATTGTCAGAAATATTGGTATTACGGATATCAGAGCGCTTAACCTTGATAGTACCATTACAATTGAAGAAAAGGTGCCGATAATCATTGACCAGCCTGTCGAAAAGAGAATTGAACGAATGCAGATGAATTTACCTGACGGCACTTAAGTAAGATAGATAACCGGTCCTTCTTCCGTACATTTATGCCAGTATCCTGTTAATTTTTTTTTCAGTCCTGCCTTTTTCTCAGTATGTTATATGCGGAGAGATAGCCGCCGATAATAGCCCCTGAAAAGCCTCCGCCTGTTTTACCCCAGGCCGACGCAAAGTGAAGATTATCAAGAAGTTTAAATGAATCAAATGTTTTCCGGGATGGTGTCTGAGCAAAACCGTAAACTGCTCCTCCGGGATTAAGAGTATAGCGTCTTACGGTGGATGATGTTCCTGTTTCAGAATATTCAATAATATCTTTAATGCCGGGAATTATTTTATCAAGTCTTTTGATAAGTGTTTCAGTTACCTGCTTCTTCTTTGAAGTATATTCTTTTTTGTCCAGGGTTTCCCAGTCCTTGAGATAATCAATGCAGCAAATTGCACCAACGCTCTTTCCTGCGAGAGCAAGACCCGAGTCAAGCTGTCCATAGTCGACAAAAATAAAACTGCGTCTTGAAAAATCATCATTATTGTTTCTGTAGATATCCCTGATTGATTTCACAGAACTGTCAAATACAGCAGTTGAATAATAATTGTGTCCAAGTTCCCCCGGAGGTTTGCTGAAACCTAAATACACTGTCAGCAATGAAGCACCGGTCTTCAGGGTGCTTATCTCCTTATTCAGCTCCCTGCCTTTTTCAGAAGGGAGAAGTACTGCAACATTGGGAACGGCGTTATTGGCAATTATTTCGCCGGCCATAACTTTCATTACCTGAGAGCCGGGATCATTTTTATTTTTATAAGTAACGCCGGTTACTTTATTGCTGTCAGTCAATATTCGGGTGACGATATGATTGAAAAGAAGCTCTCCTCCATGATCTTTTATATAGGCTGCCAGATGATCAGACAATTTCTGGGAACCTCCCTTAATAAAGCTTGCACCACCGGTATAATAGCTTCGCTGGGCAGCCGAATAATAGGCAAGAGATAATGTACAGGGATCATCATGAAAATATCCGATGTTGCCAAGAAGTATCAGCTTCAGGTCTTCGTTTTTAATAATAGTATCAAGGAAATCAGCAACGTTTTTGTCCTTTTCCACAGTATCAGGTGTTCTTTTCGGGGGAGTAAGCAGCTGATCAAAATAGATCCTGATTCCATCAGTTTCTCCTGGAAATAATTCTGATAATCTTTCGATTGCCGTCTCAGGTTCATGAGGGACCGTAACACTGCAGCGATTGTTAATGAACCTGTAGAATTCAGGGACCTTTATAAATTCGACATTAGTGAAAACATCCAGTTCGTTAAAGATCCTGGTTTTCATATCGCGTGGTGAAGGCCCGTCCATTTCATGCAAACCTACTTCAAGAGTAAAATTGCCTCTTTTAAAGGTAGTTGCACATCCTCCCGGCTGGCTATGTTGTTCAATCACGAGAACCTTTTTACCTTCTCTGGCCAGCTTGGCTCCGGCAGTAAGACCTCCAAGTCCTGCACCGATAATTATAATGTCATATTTCATTGTAAGTGCCTAAAGTTACAAGTGACTAAAGTGCCTAAAGTTACAAGTGACTAAAGTGCATAAAGTTAGAAAAGAATTCCAGAAATAACTCTAAGTACTTCACACTCTAGTCACTCCACACTTTCTTCTGGTATGGGATATCTCTTGAATTCCTTTGTCCTGTCGAAGAGGTACCTGTATGTAATATAGTTTTTTACAGGCATACTGCCAACAGAAAGGAATATCTTCCTCATCTTTGGATTAAAATCGCCGACCCATGAAAACTCAATCTCAGTATAGTGTGGTTTCTTCTTAAAGACTTTAACCAGGTTAAAGATGAAGGCCGATTCAATCCCCAGCTTCTGGAATTTTGGAATAACACCCATCAGCATACCCCTGGCGCGGGTCATCACCTTCTTTTTCTTCAGCCATAAAAACTTCAGAATATTAATAAAATGAAGTTTCCCGTTGAGATGTTTAATTATCTGATTCAGATCGGGGAACATGAGATAAATAGCTATTGGTTTCCCCTCAAAGTATGCCAGCCATATCATTTCTTCATCTAAAATAGGTTTTGCTTTTTTCAAAGTCAGTCTGATATATTCAGATTCGAGAGGTTCAAAATTCTCCTTGAATGATGCCCATGCTTCATTGAATACTTCGGCAAAGTCCTTTGTATACTTTTCCTGTTCTTTCCAGGTGAAATGCCTGAATTCGTATCCGGGTTTATTATAGACCCATTCTGCAATCCTGTTGAATCTGTCAGGCAATGGTTTGGTGATATCGAGATGGAAGCCTTCCATTTTATAATAGACCTGAAAACCATATGATTCAAGCAGGTTCTGGTAATAGGAATGATTATAAACCACATCAAACGAAGGGTGGGTGAATCCTTTTACCAGCAGGCCCCAGTATTTATCTGTCTCCCCGAAGTTTATGGGACCATCCATAGCTTCCATCCCTTTTTCTTTAAGCCATTCTTTTGCCGTATCAAACAGAAGGAATGCGGCATCTTTATCATCAATACATTCAAAAAACCCCATACCGCCTGTTGGTTGTTCATATGAGTTTGCCAGGTTAAAATCAATAAAGGCGGCTATCCTTCCGATAAGTTTTTTGCTATCATCGGTCAGTACCCACCTTTCCACCACTCCATGCTTGTGATAAGGATTTATCTCCGGGTCAAAAACAGCTTTAATATCATTGTCTAACGGACACACCCAGGTAGTGTCATTTTTATAAATGACCCGGGCAGTATCAAGAAACATTTTCTCTTTTTTTCTGTCGCTGACTTTTATCAGATTCATTAAAAAGTGTTAATGAATTATTTCATATATATCTGAGAAACGAACGTTTTGTATTTATCAAGAATAAATTGACGCTTCAGTTTCAATGTAGGCGATAATTCCCCGGTTACAGGTGTCCATTCATCCTTTACCAGTCTGAACCTGCTTATTTTTTCAGGCGGACTCAGTTTTTTGTTAAGCTTTTCAATCTCTGAAGAGATAAATGACTGTACATCATGGTGTTGAATAAGCTCTTCGTTATTAGAAAAGGAGATTTTATTCGATGTTTTCCAGTCGTCAAAATATCTGAAATTTGGAGAAATAAGTGCACTGGCAAATTTCTCATGTTCACCCAGGACCATTATCTGGTCTATCACCGGCGACTCTTTAAAAATATTTTCAATTATCTGTGGTGCAATGAATTTCCCGTTTGACAGTTTAAATATCTCTTTTTTCCTGTCGGTGACCATCAGAAATTTCCCATCCTCCATATGGCCTATGTCGCCCGTATGGAACCAGCCCTCATCATCGAAAGCTGCCTTTGTAAGCTCAGGATCCTTATAATAACCTGGAGTAACATTAGGTCCTCTGCAAAGTATCTCTCCGTCATCGGCAATCTTCACTTCAACGTCTTCGATTATCGTCCCCACCGAGCCAAGCTTCACCATTCCCTTTTCGGTCCTGTTTATTGTAATTATCGGTGATGTTTCTGTGAGGCCGTACATATTAATTATTTTTATACCTGCTGCCCAGAATATTCTTTCGAGCCTTGATTGCAGGCTGGCTCCTCCGCATCCAACAATTCTGACATTTCCGCCCAATGCTTCGCGCCATTTACTGAATATCAGCTTATCGGCAATCTTTAGTTTTCTTTCATAGAACCATCCGTTTTCTCCGAAGGGTTTATACTTAAGGCCCAGGTTAACGGCCCAGAAGAAGATTTTTTTCTTTATACCCGTAAGCTTGTTACCTTTTGATATTATTGTGCTGTAAAATTTTTCGAGGACTCTAGGTACAGCATCAAAACCGTCCGGTTTGATCTCAGCCATATTTGCAGCTATTGTGCCCATATTCTCTGCATAATAAATACCGGTACCGCTGTACTGGGTCTGGTAATTTCCCAGCCTTCCGCCTACATGGCATAACGGCAGGATGCTGAGATACTTATCATCAGAGCTTAACTTAAAAACATCTGCTGCGGCAAGGAAGTTGCTTACCATATTCCTGTGTGTAAGGATCACTCCTTTTGCCTTACCTGTTGTTCCTGACGTATATATAAGGGATGTAAAATCATCGGGTTGCACAGAGCTTTTAATAGATTCAAATGTAAGCTTGTGTTTTTCGCAATTTTTCTTTCCGTTTTCAACTATCTCTGTCCAGTTTTTTACTCCCTCAATTTCATCAAAAGAATAAACCAGGGGAGACTGGTCTGAAACAGCTATTGCAGGGCTGATGATTTTCCACAGCTTTTTATCGGAAACAATAAGGATCTTTGCCTCGCTGTGGTTGATAATATATTGATAATCAGCTGCATTGAGTGATGTAAATACCGGAACATGGATGATCCCTATCATGGCCATTCCCATATCAACGAAATTCCATTCGGGGCGGTTATTTGTTACGGTAATTATTTTATCGCCCTTTTTAAGGCCGAGTTCCAGAAGTCCATAGCTGAAATTATATGAGTAATCAATATAATCTCTTGAGCTGTACTTTACCCATGTAACATTCTGCTTTGCACATAAAGCATCTTCTTTTTGATAAAAGAGATTTTTATATCTGTCGAGCAGATCGAAAGTCTTTTCTACAACCATTTTAGCAGTAATTTAAAATTCAAGCCTGTAAGGGAAAACATATATCATTTAGCAGATAATTATTGCAATTTACTAATTATAGGGGAAATAGAATATAGCTATTGACAAGAATACCGATAAAGCAGCCTGTATTATTATTTTGCCTCATACCTGAATTGCACAAAAGAAGGGAAATGTTAATTTTGTTTTATTCATTCATCACTGAACTGTATTGAGTTATGAATGCTTATCGGAGCGGTGATGGCAGGTGCTGTTCATGATTTTGTGATTCTCACGGCATCGGTTCTCCCGGTATGGATTCTTCTTTCTCCCCGGGACTACCTTAGCTCTATCATGAAGATTTCCGTTATTGCCCTGCTTGCTACCATTGCACTGGCAATAGGGACATCATTTATAATTAACCGCGGCAGGGCAAAATATGCATGGGTGACAATACTGCCGATGACATTCGTCGGTATTACAACACTGACAGCCGCAGTACTGAACATAAAGAATATTTATATACCCCAGTTAGGTGTTACTGAAACTCTTGTACCCGAACTGATAAACCTTTTACTTACGGTTTGCATAATAGTATCAGTGATCATAATTTTTGTGAATGCGATACCGGGGTGGGTGAGGTTGAGAGTCTAAAAAGTGAGAAGTTTGCACTGAGCGAAGCAGGAACGAATTCGTTATACCTCGATCAGATTGTGCCTTTTATTTTCAACCTTGTGTAGATCCGGATTATCTATTTTAAAATGTTGGCTATCTTAGTCACCTTAAATTGTCAGCAATGATGGATATCATTCAACCGGTATTAGATTGGTATATGGCTAATCTGAATTATTTTACGGTGGCTTTGCTGATGGCCATCGAGAGTTCTTTTATTCCATTTCCGTCGGAGGTTGTGATACCATTTGCGGCATATAAAGCGGCACAGGGTGGCATGAACGTCTTTGGTGTCGTTATTGCCGGTACTATAGGTGCATTAACGGGCGCTTTGATCAACTATTACCTGGCAAAATATCTTGGAAGGCCCCTGGTCTACAAGCTGGCCGGATCGAAAGTCGGGAAAATACTTCTTTTATCAGAAAAAAAGGTCATGCATGCTGAAGATTACTTTATAAAGAACGGGAATTCATCAACTTTTATCGGAAGGCTTGTACCTGCCGTACGTCAGCTGATCTCAATACCTGCAGGACTGGCAAATATGAAAATACGTAATTTCATAATTTATACTGTTGCCGGAGCCGGGATATGGAATATAATTCTTGCTGTTATCGGATATTTCGTGTATGAAATAAGAGATAAGATTTTCCCATATCTTGGTGATATTCTTATTGCTCTGGGTGTCGGTTTCGTAATCTATCTGGTTATTAAAGCAAGAAGAAATAAAAGAAGAAAAACTACCGGTTGACTTTATGTACAGCTTTGATTGCCCCTGATGTTTTTAAAATTCTTTTAACCATTCATTTAGTACTGCAGTCTGTTGGGGATTGGGATCAGGCAGAAGCCTTATATTATAATTCCTGATTGTCTTTTTCCCAAGAACCACGTCGACAGGATTGGTTATTCCATAATTTCTGCTTCATTATGAGCGCATCCGGCCAGTATCATGACAAGTGTCAAAAGTGATATGAACAGGAGATATTTCCTGATATAAAATGTTTTCATGTGTAAATAATTTTGTTTTTAAGGTCACATAGCCTGTCCCGATTTATCGGGAGAACCCACATGTTGAGGAATATATTCATTATTATTTGTCCCGCCATGGCGGGATGTGGGTTTCATAGTAAAAGTATTAGTAGTTAAAATATTCTATTTAATCTGAAAAGAGATCGAGGTCAGTGGCTTTACCGGAATATTTTTTTTCATGTTCAAGCAGCCATTTTTTTCTTTTCAATCCGCCTCCGTAACCGACAAGAGTACCATCGGAACCAATTACCCTGTGGCAGGGAATGATAATTGCTATTCTGTTCGAAGCATTAGCGTGGCCGACTGCTCTTAAAGCACCGGGTTTATTAATTGCTTCTGCCTGCTCAAGATAAGTACTGGTGCACCCAAATGGTATTTTCATTAATTCCTCCCATGCCTCCTTCTGGAATTCAGTACCCGGGATCACAAGAGGGAGTGAAAACTCTTTTCTTTTACCCTTAAAATACTCTTTCAGCTGCCTCCTGAGCATCCTGATATGCTTGTTGCTTCCCCGTTTGACTTTTGTCTTAAAAAGGAATGTAAGGTTTTCATAATCAGCTGCCACTGTCCTTCCTTCAGTAAATTCAAGAAGACATATTCCGTCTGCTGAAGCCGCAGCAACCATTTCTCCGAGGGGAGTATTTATTTTGGTTGTTTTAATCATTTAACTCACTCCTAACCTCCCGTTATTGGGACAGGCTTCTGTTTCGCGGAACAAGTCCTCCAGGGAAGTGATTCTCTTGGATTCAACTTCTTCAACTTTTTTTCGGATATTTCGATGAGGTTGATTTAATATACTTGATATTCCTGAAACGCATAGCTGACCAGTTTTCATCAACAGAGATTATTCGGACCCCATAAAATCCAAGGTTATTCAGGGAATTCCAGCCCTTGTCACGCTCCGGTCCCAAGGTAAAAAGCCTGGAGCTTTTCTTTGGATTGCATAACCATAGTATCCCATCAGCTGTAAGATTATGCAGTGCAAGCGGGGCATAATACCTTGCTTCTTTGGCCCTCCTGATAAATATTATCATGAATTCATAAGGACAACGCGGATCTATTTCACTGTCGATTATTACACCTTTAAGCTTTTTTGATATTGCTCGTAAAAACTGCTGCTCAGCATTTATGACTGCAATTCTTTTTTGTTCCCTGTAATTAAGTTTTTTAAGGAGCTCTTCCATCAGGGTCCTATTTTAATTGCTAATTTATTAAAAAATTGAATAATCCGGTAAAAAGGTTGTATCTTTGAATTCACAGAAAATGGGGTGCCTTAATATTACGGGCTGAGATCAAACCCTAATACCTGATCCGGGTAATGCCGGCGTAGGGAAAGAGAATTTCAGAGTAACCAGTATAATATAGCAGCCTCATTTTCCTGACAGTTAAAATTAATAGGAAATGAAAAAGTTGTTTTTTCTGTTGCTATTTGCAGCATTTGCGTTGATATCCCTTGCATCGGGGTATCATGATAACGGATCTGTGATCAGGGGCAGGGTTACAGATACAAAGGGAAATCCACTTGCCGGGGCCGCTATAACGATTGAAGGAACCTATTATGGAGTCTATGCAGCTGCTAACGGCAGTTACTCATTTACAAATCTTACCGATGGCAGTTATTCATTGCGCTTCTCCTTTACAGGTTATATGCTTGAGACACACGAAGTGGATCTTTCCGGCGAGCTAATACTGGATGTTGTTCTTGAACAACTCTCCTTTATGACTGAGAATGTAATAATAAGAGCCACAAGGGCCGGAAGCCGATCGCCACTGGCCTATACGAATGTTGACAGGGAAATTATTACAAAGCAAAATTCGGGTCAGGATCTGCCCTTTCTGCTGACTCTTACTCCATCTCTAGTTGAAACTTCCGAAGCGGGTACCGGAATTGGCTATACCAACCTCAGGATACGTGGTACCGATGCAAACAGGATAAATGTCACAATCGATGGTATGCCATTGAATGATCCGGAATCACAACGGGTTTTCTGGGTCGATCTTCCTGATCTGGCATCCTCTGTCGACAATATCCAGGTTCAGAGAGGTGTCGGAACCTCTTCACACGGTGCCGGAGCCTTCGGAGCCACAGTAAGTATACAGACTAAGAATCCTGAAAATGAGCCATTTGCGCAGATAAACACTTTATATGGCTCTTTTAATACCTTCAAGAAAATGATATCTGCCGGGACGGGGCTTCTGGCTGACCGGCTGGCTTTTCAGGTCAGGTTTTCCGAACTTCAAAGTGATGGTTATATAGACAGGACAGGATCTTATCACAGGTCAGCATTCATAAATGGTGTTTTCAGAACAGAGAGATCACATCTCAAGGCGAATATAATTCTGGGGCAGGAGCATACGGGAATAGGCTGGTGGGGTGTCCCGGGAGATATGCTGCAGGTGAACAGAAAATACAATCCGGCAGGTGAATACACCGATGAAAGCGGTATCATCCGGTATTATGAGAATGAGAGTGATAATTACTCACAGAACCACTTTCAGATTATTTACGGCTACAGGTTTACGAATAACCTGACCTTCAACTCGGCTCTTCATTATACTTACGGGGAGGGTTATTATGAAGAATTCAGGGAGGATGTATCACTGGCTGATTACGGCCTTCCCGCAGTAAATATAGGAGATACTGTTATTACTGAAACAGACATTGTCAGAAGGAAGTGGATGTCGAACGATTTTTACGGACTGGTTTATTCTTTCAGTTACAAAAAAAACAAAATCGAAGTAACATTAGGCGGTGGGGCAAATAACTATTCAGGTGATCATTATGGAAGAATTATCTGGATGAGATATTCGGGCAGCCTCGAAAAAGATCATGAATGGTACTTTAACACGGGAAGAAAAGGAGAGGTAAGCATTTTTGGTAAAGCTGATTATTTATTAACTGATAAGATCTCTATTTTTACCGACCTGCAATACCGGAATATAAATTACAGGATGTCAGGACCTGACGATGATCTGAAAGAACTGGGGCAGCGTCACACTTTCGGATTTATTAATCCCAAAGCAGGACTGTTTATAGCCGTAAATCAGAACCAGGATGCATACCTGTCATTTTCAGTTGCTAATCGTGAACCCTCCAGAACTGATTTCAAGGAGGCGGCCGGTGATCCGGATGCTACTCCCAGGCCTGAAACTCTTTATGATACCGAACTGGGCTACAGGTTAAGGGGTGGTAACTATTCAATTGCAGCAAATATTTATGCGATGTTTTATAAAGACCAGCTGGTGCCGACAGGAGAGCTGAGCAGCACCGGTTATACTATAATGACAAATGTGGAGAAAAGCCACCGCCTGGGAATTGAACTGATCTCTTCCTTAAAGCCGCTGGAGATTTTAAGCTGGGACTTCAACCTTACCCTTAGCAGCAATAAGATCAGAGACTTTGTGGAATATTATATTGATTACAATACTTCTGACTGGTCGGAAGAGTACAGGAGTAAAACCCTGGGAACTGTTGATATAGCATATTCTCCTTCGATTATCGGAAGCAGTGATATATATATAAAAATCCATAAAAACACAGGTATACACATCATCAGCAAATATGTGGGGAAACAATATTTCGATAACACAATGAACTCCGAAAGAATGATAGATCCATACTTTGTGAATAACCTTAGGATTGATTATGAACCCGTGATCCGGAAAACTAAGGATGTGGTACTTCAGCTTCTTATCAATAATATTCTGGACAGTAAATATGAAAGCAATGCCTATGGTGGTAACTGGTATGAAGACGGGAATGAAAAAACATGGTCATATTATTTCCCGCAGGCTGGTATTAATTTTATTGTAAAAGCAGCTCTTACTTTTTAATGGTCAATGTCTTTATATGGAATTATATAACTGGCTATCAGATAACTATATAGAGATATTTGGCGCTGTAGCAGGCATTCTCTATGTTTTTCTTGAGATCAGGCAAAATATATGGCTATGGCCGGTGGGGATAGCTACATCGGCAGTTTATATAATCGTCTTTTTCACAAACAAGTTTTATGCAGATATGAGTCTGCAGGGATATTACCTGGTAATCAGTGTGCTGGGGTGGTACTGGTGGTTGAGAGGCGGCAGGCAAACAGAGGTAAGTAAGAGTGAGAGTGGGACTGCGAGTAGTGGGGTGCTTCAGGTGTCGAGGTTAAGAATCAGGACGGGAATAATTCTTACAGTAGTTTTTTCTGCATTGTTCACCGTTATGTGGCTTGTTCTTGACAAGCTTACCGATTCACCGGTGCCCGGGTGGGATTCATTCATAACATCTCTTTCAATAATTGCCACATGGATGCTTGCCAGAAAGATATATGAACACTGGTATCTGTGGATCATTGTTAATGCTGCTTCAGTGATACTGTTTATTACCAGGGGCCTTTATCCTACGGTAATACTCTATTTAATATATTTTGCAATGTCATTTGCCGGGTTGAGGGCATGGAAACGGTCACTGTAAGGAAATGAGGAATCTCCTTCCCTTTTTACGGAATTTCATTCATAACAGTTGCATATTTAATAAGGATGAAAGGTAGGTAGAATGATGAATAATCGATATTATTTGTATATTTCATGGATAAAAGAATGAAATCTGATGGATACTGTAATATTGGCAGACGGAAGTTTCCCGTCGCATGAAATTCCGCTCACTATTCTAAAAAATGCCTCACGACTGATTTGCTGTGACGGTGCCGCTGAGTCACTTATCGATTTCGGACTTGAGCCACTTGCAATTGTCGGCGATTGTGATTCGTTGAACACCGGGATTCTTAATAAATACAACGACAGGATCTTTAAAGATACTGAACAGGAAACCAATGATCTGACCAAAGCAGTAAAATGGTGTTCTGAAAGAGGTTATGATGATATTGTGATCCTTGGCGCAACAGGGAAACGTGAAGATCATACTGTCGGTAATATCTCACTGCTTACGGAATATGCACAGTTCATTAATGTTAAGATGATCACTGATACGGGTATTTTTTGTCCTGTTACTAAAAGCGGAAGATTTGAATCTTCACCCGGGCAGCAGATTTCCATCTTTTCTATAAGTCCTGAGACAGAAATAACTTCATCAGGATTGTTGTATCCATTGAACAGAAGGAAACTTAAGAACTGGTGGGAGGCTACTTTGAATGAGGCAACCGGGATTTATTTTGAATTGAAATTCGAAAAAGGACAGGTTATAGTATTTATGGAATTCTGACCCTCAACCCCTCAATCCCCAACCCCTCCCGACTTTCAGTCGGGGGTTAGCTACCCGGGAGTCACTTCCTCCTTCACCAGGTTTATCAACTGCACCCTGCTCCTCACATTTGTTTTAATGTAGATCCTGTGAGTATGATCCTTAACTGTCTGGAGGCTTATGAAGAGTTTGTCAGCGATCTCTTTGTTACTTAGGCCGTTACAAATTTCGCGTACAATATCTGTTTCACGCGGCGACACATCGTACTTCTTGCAGAACTCTTCTAAAGACAATTCTTTACCCTGCTCTTCAGTAAAGGCAGACATAAGCGTACCATATGTGAAATAAACAGGTAGAAATGCATTACCGGCAAAGAATATAAATACAAAACCAAGGGCTATATAAAAAGATATGGCGTAGAAAGAAAGAAGGATGCATTGTAATAGCACAACTGTTATTATACCTGAGCTTATTCTCCTTCGGTCGTAAGCATGAATGAATGACTTTCCTCTCTTTGGTAGAATTATCAGAAATGAAGCAACTGATGAATAGAAAAAATTCATGCTGATAAAATAATACCGTATCAGCGCTTCCGGTTTTGTTAATTTTTCCTGTGTAATAATATAACCAACTGCAATGATTATTGCGAAATTGATCAGCAGGAACCAGAAGAGATGTCTGTTATTATAGTCTCTTCCTGAAATTTTACCTGAGAGCCTGATAAGCATGAGCCAGGCAAAGACAAGAAAGGGAAGCCCCAGTAGAGATGAAATATCATTAAACCGTTCAATTAGATCGGGTGTAATATAGGGAGAGAGAAAAGCTTTTATGATTACCTGCCCCCAGATACCGTAAAAACCGAATGTAAATATGAAGACCAGGAAGTACAGAAGTGATGAAAAGATTTCTGATCTGTATCTGCTTCTCAGTCGTGAAGCCAGGGCTACGCTTCCTGCAGCCGATGCAACCGACAATATAAAAATCAGCCAAACAAGGTATTTGAGCATAATAATATAAAGGTATTCACATTATTTCGGATTTCGGATTGTTGATTGCGGATTTTTTACCTTTTGTCAATCCGCAATACGATATTACTACTAAAGTATTGCATACATACTAAAGTAGGAAAATAAAAAAACACTACCATAGTATGAAGTCCAGATAAAAAACAGGATTTACATTTGCTTCATAAAGTGAACTAAGTTTTTAACTAATAATTGAAAAAATGGAGGAAAGTAATGAATACAAATTGATTCCAACTTTTGGAAACAGCTTCGGAACAGGATGGAAAGTTATGGGAGATAACTTTATCCGGCTTCTTCTGATTGTTATTATTGTGGCCATTGTTACAGGTCCGTCTCACATTGTGAATTTTAAATTCGACAGTAATGATTTCCACGGAAGACCATGGGAATGGGCAGGAAACATAGATAGTATTATCAACTGGGCCTCAATAGGCATGGTTGCAGCTTTTTTCGGACTTCTTGGCCTGTTATATTCTTTTTTTGTTTTGCCTGTATTTAAATATGGGGCAAATATGACCTTTATTCAGGCTGTCAGGAAAATCAAACCAGATTTTGAAATGCTTGTCAAAGGTTTCTGGGAGAATTATCTCCATATTGTTCTCGCAAATCTGCTGGTGATCGCACTTGTGGTACTAGGGTGTTTTGCCCTTCTCATTCCGGGAATAATAATAGGTTGCCGGCTGGCTTTTGTATCATATATTGTGATGGACAAAAAGCTCGATCCCATTGAGGCCGTGGAATTAAGCTGGAAGCTTACCAGGGGACATGGCTGGAGGATCTTCGCAATGGGACTGGTTTCTTTTTTCATCATATTATTCGGATTAATATTGTTTATTGTAGGTATTTTTCCTGCAATAATGTGGGTATCCAGTTCATTCGCCTCTCTTTATCAGTCAGTGTTGATTGAGAAAGAGAAACCTGCGGAACCTGTACTGGCATAATAACGGCATTCAGTCTTCTTTCTTAATATGTTTTCACCTGCCGCGGGCTTTTGCTCCGGCAGGTTTTTTAATGACTGAAGACATTCAGAGTATTCTATATTTTGTTTAATCATAAAAAAATAAATATATGTACCGATTACAATGAATCCGGAATTAGATAATTTTGTATTCAATCAAATATTACAGAAATGAAAGCAAGGACAATCTTTTTATCAGTGGTATTAATTTTATTAATACCTGTAATCTCGGATGCCCAGATCGGCAATGTATTGAAAAACAAAGTCGGAAGGGTTGTTAATGCGGGAGCCAAAGTCCTGAATAAAGAAGCCGACAAAAAAATCGACTCGGCAGCAACAAAAGAGGCCCAGGAAGAATATGATAATGCTGAACGGACCAGAGCTGAACAAGAAGAAGCAGAGGCACAAGAGGAAGAACAGGAAGAAGAAGCCGGAGAGATAGAGGAACAGGATACCGGCAGACCATCAGGTGGTTTTAACCTCGGCGGACTGATGGGGGGAGGCAAGGTAACTTCAAAGTATAACGAATCCTATTCATTCAATAACAGGATCTATACCGAAATGGAGATGTACGATAATAATGAGGTATCAAAAATGAACTATTTTATCTACTTCAATGACGTAACTCCGGATGCAGGATTCGAATCAAAAATGGTGAGCACCTCCGATGATGGCGAACAGGTTGAGATGACAACCTCATTTATTTTTGACGGTACAAATAAATCATTCCTTATGATGACAGATATGGGCGGCATGAGGATAGGAATCATCAGTGAAGTACCTGATGAGAAAAGTATAGGGAGTAAGGATCAGAAATTAGATGCCACAATTACAAGGACAGGAAATACCAGGGAGATTGCCGGGTATTTATGTGATGAATACTTGTATAGTGACGATGAAACGAAGGAACACGGTAAAATATGGGCAACGAAGGAGCTGAAACTACAAGCCGATAAACGAACATTTTCAAAGGCAGGACTTTCAGGATATTATGGAAATCCGGAACTTGATAATTCAGTTGTCCTTGCCATGGAACAATATGATAAGAAGGATAAGCTGGAGATGAAATCGGAGACCAAAGAGGTTAACCTTGGTTATAAACATACGATGTTAACTTCAGGATATTCATTCAGGCAGACCAATTTTAATCAGGCGGGGGAGAAGAAATGACCCACCCCAAACCCTCCGCTATTACGGAGCAGGCTTCCGCTTCGCGGAACAAGTCCTCCGGAGATGCGATTTTTGGTGGTAAAAACACACCAGCTTTTTTACTGGCAATTTCGTGCTAAAAAATGATTTTAGCCCCCCTTTAAGGGGATTGGGGGGTATTTCCTCAGTTTCGCAAACCTCAGCAGAAGTTTCTTCCGGCCCTCTTTTTCGAATTGAACTGAAGCAGTTGTATTAGGAGCTTCACCTTCGATTGATACAATAACACCATTTCCAAACCTCTCATGCTGAACGGTGTCTCCTTCGCAAAACTCCGAAGGGTCGGTCCCATTGAACGAGCTTTGAGACTGGCTGATTGACTTTTCAAATTTTCTCAACCGGGGTTTCTCTGTATATTTTGCAGATTCTTCACGGAACATTGAAGATTTATCTCCATATCCGGTCCTTTTATGGAAAGGCTTGCCTCCAGTTTGTGGATAATCAAGGAAACGAGGATTAATCTCCCGAAGAAACCGGCTCGGGTTGCTTCTTTCAAGGTTTCCCCACTTGTACCTGTTCAATGCATAGCTGAGGGTGGCCATCTTTTCAGCCCGGGTCACTGCAACATAAAAAAGGCGCCGCTCCTCCTCGAGTTCTTTGGCACTGCCAGCCGACAGCGGAGAGGGAAAGAGGGTATCTTCCATTCCGACAATGTATACATGTTTGAATTCCAGCCCTTTAGCTGAATGCATTGTCATTAGTGTAACCTTATTACGATCCTCCTTCTTTTCATTGTCCTGATCGGTAAGCAGGGCAACATTTGCCAGATAAGCCTCAAGTGTTGTTGGTTCCCCGTTGGTCTCAGCGGCTTCGGTAAATATCTTGATTGCATTCAGAAGCTCCTCGAGGTTCTCATAACGGCTGATCTCCTCTGGTAGCTTGCCATCCATCAGCTCTTTAAATATTCCTGAGGCAGAAGCAATCTCTTTTGCCAGAGTATATGCATCCGATTTTTCAGTGTTGAGGGAAAAAATGTTTATCAATTCCACATATGCTGACAGTTTTTTAACTGTTCCAGCATTAAAATGTCCGGGATATTTTTCTGCATGAGTAAGGATATTCCAGGCTGTCGTATTAAATTCAAACGCCAGATCCAGGATCTTTTGAACCGTCGTGTCACCAATCCCTCTTTTAGGGTAATTTATTGACCTTTTCAGGCTCTCCTCATCATCGTGATTTATTACCATTCTGAAATAGGCAAGGATGTCTTTTATCTCCTTGCGTTCATAAAATGAGAGACCTCCATAGATCTTGCAGGGTATGTTTTTCCTGCGAAGAGTCTCTTCAAATATCCTGCTCTGTGCGTTTGTCCTGTACAGAACAGCGAAATCACTCCAGTTAAGTTGCAGGGAAAGGCTCTTGTCAAGAATATCCGAAGCTATATTAAATCCCTCCTCCG
>CAZHRV010000220.1:0-2144 GCA_964535035.1 uncultured Rikenellaceae bacterium | reverse complement strand
AAGCTGCCTCTCACTACATATATATTATCCTTAGGTGTAATAGGAAGAAACCTGTTGATGGTGCTTTGGATAAGCGTCTCCATGCTAATATTTCACTTTAATCCTGACAGCCCCTTCAATTTCCTTTTCCGAAGCCACTACAACATAACCGCCACCGCTTCCTGAGGTAATGGCGCCTGGATAATTCGGAAAGTATTTAGTTTCCATTTCATGCATCACGTAATCGGGGACCGTATTCGGCAGCATTTTTCCCCAGGCCAGAAACGAATTGGTCATGGCCTTCCCCAATCCCTGAACTTCCCTTTTCAGTATACTTTCCCAGCATTCATTACCAGAATTTACCAGTTCTTTCACATACGACCTGTCAAGATGCTTCTCCCGGATGGGATCATAGCCTGCAGGTCGTGGATCGAGAGGTATAAGATATAGCACGCTGGAGAGCCAGTCACAAATGGCGGGATCAATACAGGACTCTATGTTGGCAGGCCAGTATTCGCCTTCATAATAAAGCCGGTTGATGCCGGGAGCCAGAATCCCTATCTGATCCTGTGAACCGGAAATATATTTCGACCCGGGAGGATTTTCTGCTCCAAATAACAACTTAGCATTCATGATCGGGTCGCCTTCAGGTATTTTACCTCCCCATAATTCCAGCGCAATTTTCCTGGAACTAGTGGCCATACCCGACCGGCCATTGAATTCCAGGGTTGGCCATATTTGGGCAACAACAACAGAGCCGGGATATACCTCTGATACCCAGGGCTGATCCATCCAGCCTCCAGCTAAGCAAAGGCGGTAGGGGAACTGCATCTCACGCTTGGAATCCGAGCTTGATCGGTAAGGCAGTCCTTCTTCCGGTATCCGCTTCAGAACGATGTATTCCACTCCTAGTTGTTCAAATAACTTTTTTTTCTCAGGTGTATGGCCATCTTCATTTACTATGAAGATATCCGGTTTGATCCTGTGTATATCAGGTTCAAAATCAAGCATACCTTTTCCCGATGAAATAAATGCTTCATGTACATACTTCACTGATCCTACAATATATTGTCGTTCTTTCTCCGAAAAATAGGGTGCCTTGCCCTTTAATTGCAAAAGGTTTTTATCCTGGCCCACAGCTACATAAAGCTTACCATAAGCTGCTGCAGTTTTGAAAAATGCAATATGACCTCCATGTAATAAATCAAAGCAGCCGCTTATCAGTACTGTCTTTTCTTTCATCAGTAATACAATTAGTGTAATTGTTTTACATGATTCTGAGATGCGGCCTTTATCGCTTTATCATTGATCATCTGTTCCTTAATCCACGCATAGGTCTTGCTGAGACCTTCCTTCAACGATATCGAAGGCTCCCAACCCAAATATTCCTTAATTAATGTATTGTCGCTGTTACGGCCACGAACACCTTTGGGAGCATTAAGATCATACTTTCGGGTAAGTTTGTATCCGGCAATGCCTTCAACTATGTCCACAAGCTGGTTGATCGAAACCATTTCACTGCTTCCCAGGTTGATCGGTTCTTCAATATTGCTGTACATTATGTCGATGATACCTTTGATGCAGTCATCAATATACATGAAGCTCCGGGTCTGGTTTCCATCACCCCAGACTACAATTTCATTCACGCCGTTTAATTCCTTATCAATCACTTTCCGGCAAATGGCTGCAGGAGCTTTCTCCCTTCCGCCGTCATATGTACCAAAAGGCCCATATACATTATGGAACCTTGCTACGCGGGTAATTATATCATAATCTTCTGTAAAATGGCGGCACATCCTTTCGCTAAAAAGCTTTTCCCAGCCATATCCATCCTCTGCCAGCGCCGGATAGGCATCTGATTCCTTCAATCCCGGATTATCGGTATCATTCTGTTTATCTCCATTATAGACACAGGCCGACGAAGAATAAAAGAACCTTCCAATACCACAATCCCTTGATGCCATAAGCATATGTGTATTAATCAGTACGCTTAACATGCAATCTGCCTTATGGGTCTCAATGAATCCCATACCACCCATATCTGCTGCCAGGTTAAACACCTCATTATATCCGTTGACAACCCTGTAGCAATTTTCTTTAATATTCAGATCAAGGACAAGGTTATCTGCCTTTTCGGATACCTGGTACCATTGGTTTAATGGTTT
>CAZHRV010000219.1:0-11020 GCA_964535035.1 uncultured Rikenellaceae bacterium | reverse complement strand
TTTGGCTTTGCCGTAAAAAATGCAGAGAGGTTAAATGAAATTGTCAATTCCCTATAAAACAATCCGCTCCCGACGATGCTTCATTCTTCAGCATGTCGGGATTGCTTCACTTCGTTCCACAAAATCCGAAATCCGCAATTTCTTTCAGTATTCAACCGTAAAATCCGTATAATTCTCAATAGGAGCAGGATCTGCTGTTACTGATTTCACAAACCCTGGTCCTCTTCGGCACCATTCAATAAAATCAAGCAATTGTTCCCGAAATCCTTCAGCCTCTATATAAACACTGCCATCATATTGATTTTTTACGAAACCCGTAATGTCACGGTTCATAGCTTCTCTTACAGCGCTCCACCTGAATCCTACACCCTGAACTCTGCCCTTAACGTGTATCCTGTAAAGTATCTTTTCTTCCATGCTCATTTTAAAAAGCTTATGGCAATTTAAATATTTTCATGGAAAAGTAAGTCTGATCTTAGAAGTATTGTTGCCGTTGGTTCCAGTCCAATGATTTTCCTGACATATATCAGATTCCCTCAATTTTAACCATTATTTAAAACCTGTAATTTCAGGATTTTTTATTGATATTTATCCTTTTTAATCTTCGGCCATGAAAGCAATGATTTTACAATCCATAACAGATCTGGAGAAGAACCAGGAACCCCTCAGGCTGGTCAATATCCCTGAACCAATACCTGCCGATGATGAGGTACTTATAAAGGTAACCGCCTGCGGTGTTTGCCATACCGAGCTCGATGAAATTGAAGGCAGAACTCCTCCTCCCCTTTTTCCAGTAATTCCCGGCCACGAGGTAATAGGGAATGTTGTAGCTGCAGGCAAAAACGTAAGGGATCTAAAAATCGGCGAAAGGGTTGGCGTGGCATGGATCTTTTCGGTATGCGGAAAATGCAGCTATTGTCTCAACGGCCTTGAAAACCTGTGCACTGAATTTAAGGCAACGGGAAGAGATGCTAACGGAGGTTATGCAGAATATATGGTTGTTCCTGAGGTATCTGCATACAAAATACCTGAGATATTTACCGATTCTCAGGCTGCTCCATTATTATGTGCCGGCGCTGTCGGCTACAGATCATTCCGTCTTGCCGGAATAAAGAATGGCCATATTGTAGGTCTGACAGGATTCGGGGCTTCAGGTCATCTTGTACTTCAGATCATTAAGCATATATATCCTGATACACAGATATTTGTTTTTGCCCGGAGCGAGAGTGAAAGGGATTTTGCCATGGAGCTGGGAGCATCCTGGGCGGGTGATACAACAGACCAGGTTCCGGAACAACCAGATTCCATAATTGACACCACACCTGTCTGGAAACCGGTAGTGGAAGCTCTTAAAAATCTCAAACCCGGAGGGAAGCTTGTGATAAATGCCATCAGGAAAGAGGAGGTCGATAAGAATTACCTTTTGAAGATTGATTATTCCCGGCACCTCTGGATGGAAAAAGAGATCAAAAGTGTCGCAAATGTCGCACGGAGAGATGTGAGGGAGTTTCTTGAAATCGCTTCTGAAATACCAATCATTCCTGAAGTACAGGAATATAAACTTGAAGAGGCCAATATAGCTTTAACAGAACTGAAGCAAAGAAAGATCCGTGGAGCCAAGGTACTGGCAATTAGCTGAAAAATCTGAAATTTATATAATGAACCTTGTAAAGTACTGATATTTAAAGAAACAGGGGAGCTGCTTAAAAAAATAATTAGTCGTTTTATGGCAGCCGATTTCAGAAATCACCGGTGGCATTGCCTAATACCCTGAAATTGTAAGTTACAATAAAAACAGGCTGTGCAAAAATTGTCATCTGGTATCCTTTGACTACGCCTCCTTCATTCTTGAAAAAGATTGAATACGGATTTTTCCTTCCAAATAAATTATATATTGTGGCAGTAAATGAGGAGTGATTTAGCTTTTGCAACTTCAAATTGCCGTTCAGGGTAGCTGAAAGATCAACTCTGAAATAATCAGGTATCCTGTATTCATTCCTGTTTGAATAATATATATTTGATGAATTGTTAAAAGAGAAGAAAGCTACCGGAAAGGTGATCGGCCGTCCGGTATTGTAAACCAGGTTTGCAGATATACTGAAGCGCCGGGATAGTTTTGCGTTGGAGACCATCTTTATATCATGAGGCTTGTCGTAATTTGCCGGGAACCAGTTGCCGTTATTTACTTTTTCTTCGGTGAAACGGCCGTCAACCTGTAATAGTACCCTTGAATAGGTATAACTGATCCAGCCGGTCAGGTTGCCTTCCATCTTCCTGACCATAAACTCCGTGCCATAAGCTTTTCCCCTGCCGGTTATTATGTCCGTTTCAAGATGTCTGTTCATAAGCAGGGTTGCACCTCCCTTGTAATCATGGATGTTTGTCAGCCACTTGTAATAAGCTTCAACCGATGTCTGTATGGCACGCCTTCCATAGCTGTGATATAGACCAAGTGAGATCTGGTCCCCGCGCTGCGGCCGGATATATCTGTCGCTAAGCTTCCAAACATCGGTGGGCGACATAGAAGTGGTATTTGATATCATATGGATATTCTGGTACATCCTCTGGAGTCCCAGCTTAACAGATGTTTCGGGAGTAATGATGAACCTTCCTGAGAACCTGAATTCGAGGGCAGGATATACTTTAACAATATCCCCCTTCCCGTAATAAACAGAATCCCGTATGTTCTCAGTTGAAAGGGGCAGGTCATCTTCGTACTGATAAACTGTCTTAGGGCCGAAAGATGTAAAGAGGGTTCCTCTTAATCCTCCGGAGACTGAAATGAGAGGCGATATTTCATACTCACTGCTAAAGTATAAAGATGGTTCCAGCGCCCTCTCCTTTTCGAGCTCACCGGATTTGATCTCCGAGTAATCACCAAATGGCTCCCTGGCACCTGGCATGAGATTATACCAGACCGCATCAGCTCCAAACTCCATTTTATAACTTTTTACGGGCATATATGAAAAATCGGCTCTCAAGATCTTCTGGCTGAGCCTGTAAGAAACTGAATTATATCCTGTTGAGTCCCGTTTTGCATCCAGGCGGTAATCATAGTCGCTGATTATTGCGAAATACTGGGAGCTTAATTTTGAATTGAAAGCATGTTTCCACTTCATGGTTGCAGCCAGGTTGCCGTAATTAAAAGCACTCTCCCTGTAATACTCAAAATTATCCTTGCTCAGATAACCTGACAGCGAGAAAGAATTCCTGTCATCAGGTCTCCCTGTCAATACTCCCTGGATATCATAAAAACCTGCCTTGCTGTTTTGCAGCTTTCCGTCCCGGATCATTCCGAGAAGCCAGTCGGAATAGGTTGCACGGGTGCCTATCATGAAAGAATATTTATTGTTTACCAGCGGTCCTTCAGCCATGATCCTGCCGGTAACGGGACTTATCCCTCCGCTTATTCTTACCTTCTCTCTGTCGACATCGTGTGTAGTTATTTCCATCACCGATGATATCCTGCCTCCGAATTTTGCCGGTGTACTATTCTTATATAGTGTGACATTACCTATCAGATCAGAATTGAAAGCTGAAAAGAAACCAAAAAAATGGGACGAATTGATTATGGGTGCATAATCAAGCAGCACAAGATTCTGATCGCTGTTCCCGCCCCGGACATTATATCCTCCCGAAGCTTCTCCTACTGTCTGAATACCCGGTAGAAGAAGAGAGCTCTTGATTATATCAGCCTCTCCCAGTCCCATGGGGATCTGTCTTATCATCCTGGGGTTGATCTTTTCAATCCCTATGCTTATATTTCTTACAATGTTTTCACGTTCAGCAGTTACAATCACCTCATTAAGCTTGCTGGTGCTTTCCTGCATTCCAATGTCGAGACCTCCGCTGGAATAAATAATTACATTCCTCAAAGTCGGTTTCATTCCAACCATCCTGAATTCAATCCTGTACTGACCAGGCGGCAGGGAAAAACTATAATATCCGACATTATTGGTAACTACTCCTGCCTGAAGATTTTCGATATAAACAACTGCACCTGCCACAGGTTCACCGCTGGATGCATTAATGACAGTTCCCGTTAGTTCCGTTCTCCCGTTCCTGACAGCCGCCGATGGTTTGCCTATCTTAAAGACCCTGTATTCTTCATTAATTAAGCTCTCTTGCTTTTCAGAAGAAGGCATGACATACGTTATCGTATCTCTGCTGTAATGTTCGTTGAGATGATCTAAATACTCCTTTTTGAAACCTGTCTTGATGGTAGTTCCTTTCGACAGAATGACTTTTTTGTTGTCTGTAATAATAAATGTGAATCCTTCCCGGGTTAAGGTTTTGTTGAATACTTCATTAAGAGAGCTGTTTTTTGAATTCACCGTCAGATAAAGGCTGTCTGTCCAGCTATCAGAATAATAGATCCTTACCGGTATCATATTTTCAATTGTGTCGACAAGATCACCAAAGAGTATCCTCCCAAACTGCAGATTGAGATTCTCCGTCTGACCGTAAACCAGGACGGACATGATGAGGCCGGCTATTGATAAGAATATTTTCTTCATCGTGAAAACATTAGCTGTTCATATTTCCGCAGCAAGACGGTGATCTGTTTCTTTTCAGCCTGTCTGAAATTGACCTTTTGCTTCCTGATTATTTCTTTCAGCACACCCTCTTTATCACCAAAAAACCGTAAGAATTGTCTTATGGTCCTGATGTTATAATAGCCATCTCCTGCTTTAATATAAGTTACGGGTTTATAGTAATATTCGTCGATTCCGTTTTTCTCATAAACGACGGAACGGTGTTTTATAAGACAGACAACCTTATTTTCGTAAGCTACTTCATAAAAACCTTCGGCCAGGTTGAAAGTCGTATCATCCGCGTTGCTGAAATACCTGAAAATCACTGTGTCATCAGGAAGGTAATAGGAAAAGGAATCAATGATATTCCTGTTAAGCACTATCTGTAATACATTTGAATTGATCAGCCGGGAGGTATCCATATAGACCACCTCGCCGGTATATGTATCGTAAAACAGCGATAAATTGTCGTATTTTCTTCCAGTGACCGTGATAACTGACCTGGAGCTCTTTTCATCGGCGAAAAGAACAGGTTTTTTCTGTGAACGGGAGTAATATGGAAAATATTCTTTCCCGTTAATGAGCTCGTTATCCGGTCCGGGGGTCGATAATTGCTTCTGGGAAAGTCCATTTACCGAAAATGCTAAAACAATAATAAAGACCAGGCTTTGTTTCATGTGAGGGAAAAAGTTGAAAAACAGACCCGAAATAACAAATATTATTCCTGAAATAAAACCTATTAACATTTTTTATGTTCCCTCCCGGTGTTATTTAATAAGAATAAGTTTTAAAATCGTACTTTTGGGCTTTAAAAAATTATGAGGTTAAAAATCATCAGGCGGAGATGGAAGCAGACTTACGAGTATTAATTGTTATTATGATCACCGGAATACTGCTTACATGTATAGATCCTTATTCGCCTGATCTTAAGGAGTTTGAAAATCTGCTTGTTGTTGAAGCGCTTTTAACTGATGAAGATAGCCCGGGTTATGTGAGCCTTTCCAGGACATTTAAAACTCTTGATGAAGATCCTGTAAAGGTTACAGGAGCACTTGTCAGAATAACTGATAACGAAGGGAAAAGTAACATTCTTACAGAAACTGAAGAAGGTTTATACACGACGGACAATTTTTTATTCAGGGGAGAAGCCGGAAAAGAATATACACTTTACATTCAGACACCGGAAGGTGCTGAATATGAATCAGATCCATGTTTATTATACCCGGCCCTGGAAATCGACAGCCTTTACTATAAAGGGGATAGTGAATTATCTGACGATGGTTTGGCCGCTACTGAGGGTATAAGACTATTCATTGACTCATCCGGAGAGGGAGGCAGCGGTTATTACCGCTGGACTTTTGACGAATGGTGGAAAATCGAAATACCCGATCCGGTGAAATTCATTTATATAAGCGACACTCAGGTAGTTGAAAAAAAGATAGAAAACCAAATATGCTGGGCAAACAGGAGTTCACAGGATATTATGATCCACACCGACCTGACAGAAAATAATGTTTCGCTTGAAAATAAATCGCTTTTGTTCATCCCGACAGCTTTGACAAACAGGTTTTCGGTGCGATATTATTTTCGTTTGAAACAATACTCCCTATCACAAAAAGAATATGAGTTCTGGGACCTTATGAACCAGCTTAATGAAACCGGAGGCGATATCTTTGAAAAGCAGCCCTTTCCGGTGTCAGGCAACATTCATAGTATCAACGATCCGGAGGAACAGGTTCTGGGTTTTTTTGAAGTATCGGGAGTTAAGGAGAAAGATATTTATATAACGCCTTCAGAGATCTATACTCTTGGCCTGCCTCTTTACCGCTATGAATGTGAAAAAATAATACTGGGGCCCGATGATTTTCCACCTCCTTTGTCGCCTGGTGCTCAAATAACTTTCGACAAGATCTATAATTGGTATCAAGAGTCCGATTATCTGTTTATTGAACCCATAAATGATGAAGAGGGGAACCTGAGGAAACTGGTATTCACGTTGGCAGTATGCGCCGACTGCACTTTAACAGGGTCCCCTGAACGGCCTGACTTCTGGATAGAGTGATAAAAATTGCCACGACCGCTTATGAAAGATTATAGAAATATGTTCAGGATATTTTTACAGGCGAGCCTCTGTGCTATATTTGTTTTAGTTTATTTACAGGACAACTATGGTCAGAATTCAAACACCGATAATGATAGTTTCAGCGAAGAGTTACATATCGTTACTGACCGTGATATTTATTTTGCAGGTGAAGAGGTATATCTGAAAATCTACAAGTTCAACCGTCACACACATACTCCTGAAAATATAAGCAAAGTAGTCTATCTCGACATATTCGACAATTACAACAATCCGTTGATCCAGGTAAAAACCGGCATTGACGGATATTCAGGATCAGCCTGGTTCAGGTTGCCTGATACAATCCCGACAGGAAATTATCTGATAAGAGCCTATACCGGCTGGATGAAAAACTTCTCAGGCGATCTTTTCTCCGCAAGGAGGATATCTGTTATTAATCCTTTTGAGAATATAAAGAATTTACGAGTCCCGGTTAATGAAACTCTTCCCGATACAGTCCTGTTCTTTCCTGAAACCGGATCGATTGTTACAGGTGTTGATAACAGAATCGGAATAGAATGCCTGGCAAATAGCGGTGATCCTGTAAGGGTAAGCGGTGTGGTCATTAATAGCAGCAATGATACTGTGTGCCATATTCAAACTGACAATAGTGGAACCGGATTTTTCACAATAAGACCAGCACAATCGCAGGATATGTTCTTTGTAACCCGCGTAAAAGACGGTCCTGATAAAAGATTCATCCTGCCGCCTGCGACGAATTCGGGAATTACATTTTCCGTTGAAGACAACAGGGCAGCCGGCCAGATTAACCTGTTTATCAGAAAAAGTCCGGGGACGACAATCATCAATCAGGTACTTAATCTGGTCTATTCGCCAGCTTCCATGAAACCTTTCACAAGATATATTTACCCGGTAATAGATTCTGTTATAAGCCTGCGCCATAAGGATCTGCCGGCAGGTCTTGCAAAGGTCACGATAACTGATACTGATGGTAAAATTCTTGCTTCCAGATGGGTTTGGAATGATGTAACTGAAGAAATAAAGATAACCTTGAACATTAATTCCCGGAGTCCGTCAGCAAGGGGTAAAGTAAAGATCGGTATCAACACTTCTGACCTGAATGGCAATCCTGTGGAAAGTGACCTGACAATTTCAGTTGTGAAATCTTTCACAACTGATGATTCCCCCTACAGGGAAATGACAAGATCTATCGGGCTTCCATCAACTGAGTCATTCACAACCGGCCAGATTTTTCCGGAGATTAATGATTATCTGATTTTTTTGCCGTTCAGTGATGCACTTTTAAACAGTAACTCCACAGATTTTATTCCGGAATATTACCCCGAGACATATGGTCATTCAATAAGCGGCAACTTAAGAAACAGGTTAACCGGTGAACCTTTGAAGAACGAGATCATCTCGTTGTCGTTTGTGGGTAAACCAGCCCTATGCAGGTTTACGCACACTGATGAAAAGGGCGATTTCAGTTTCATTTCACGTGAGGAGGGTCCGCGCGAAATAGTTGTTCAGCCTGTTTCCCGGGAGTTGAAGGGATGTATTGTCAGGATCAATGATCCGTTCATTCTTGCACATAAAAGGATTTATCTTCCTCCTTTTTACCTTGACACCTCCCGCCTGGATGAAATCAACAATGCTATCATAGCTATACAGGTGGGGAATATTTACACCCGGGAACTGAATCCACAAAAAGCAGACCTGAATAAGCCGGAAGAGTTTGATTTCTACGGCGACCCTGATAAGACCATATTGCTTTCAGACTTTATTGAGCTTACATCACTTAAGGAGGTGATAAAGGAGATCGTTCCGGGAGTGACAACAAATACAACCAATGACAGGCGCAATTTCAAAATGATCAACAGACACCCTACTGGTCCCTTTGAAAATTCTCCCATGGTGATTCTCGATGGAGTACCTGTCAATGATATTGATATTGTACTTGGTATCAAACCATCCGAGATAGAAAGAATTGAGGTGGTCAACACAAGATATTTCATTTCTGATCTTGTAATCGAGGGTATCATTAATTTTAAATCACTCAAGGGAGATCTAAGCGCAATCGAGTTTGATCGTTCAATATTCAGGCGGGAATATACCGGCCTTCAGCCATATAGAAAATTTCACCTCCCCGATTACTCAACAGATTCCCTAAGGAGAAGTCGTATTCCTGATTTCCGGAATACCCTTTTCTGGGAACCAGAATTAAAGACTGGTAAAAATGGTACTGCGGAAGCAGAGTTCTATACTTCCGATGAACCTGGTGAATATTCTATAATCGTTGAAGGTGTGACAAGGGATGGCAAGACAGGACACGCTAAAGTCTCATTCAGAGTAGATGATAGTCAGTGATCCACTCCCTTCTTATTGAAAAGACTTTTGATACTCTGCGAAGCAAAAGAATGAAAAACTTACACAGAGTGACACAGAGAAATATTGAATAGTAATATTACTTGACCAGAAGATTCACTTTCAGTTTGAATTCGTCATAAATTGTCTTATCGCCGAGGTTATCGAAGAAAGAACCGGAACCATAACGGACATTATATTTTGTTCTGTCTACCGCAATACTGGCAAAGAACCATGTTCCTTCATCCTTTTTCTGCATTGTGGCTTTGAATTCAACAGGATTGGAAATACCTTTTATCGTAAGATCACCATAAACCATAGCCGTACCTTTATCAAAGCTTGTACTGCCGGTTAAAACCAGTTTTGATTCAGGGAATTTCTCGACACTGAAAAAATCATCCGATTTAAGATGGCTTTCAAGCTGGGCAGATCCGTCATTATCTTTAATACTGGTCATATCTATTACAAATTCTCCTCCGGTAATTTTATTATCGGTCGATTCAAGCCATCCGCTCTTCAAACTCACTGTTCCGGTATGTTTACCAAGCACTTTTTCTCCAAGCCATTCAAGTTTAGTTTTATTGTTATCTGCTGTTAATCTGTTTTGTGCATCCATAATTGTAGTAAATGATATTAATGTTAATAATAATGTCCTTTCATTTTATAATTGATTTTTGTGTTTGTAATATAAAACATTTGGGCTGACAGAAATGTTCAAATACCTGGTATAGACGGCCTGGCAGGTTGTCTATATATTCATTTAATCATATATTCGGAAAAGGATTGTTTATAATCTGTGTATATTGAGACCACCGCTGATCTCAAATATCATTCCGGTTGAAAAATCCCAGTCGCCCCGGGCTATAGATGCGGCAGTAAAGGTAATAATTTGGAAAACATGGTCGACGCGGCGGATTTATTCTTTATTATAATTTTCAAATTAATTGTTTACCGGAAATTCATCCTGTTACCACTTCCAAACCTTGGATTGACCACATTATTATAGATTGAACCGAAGGTGTAAGTTATCTCAATCCCTCCCTCAACACGGTATTTTGTTGCAAGTTCTTTTAACTGTAACAGTCTTTCAGCTTCAGAAACTTCTCCTTTGCCAAGATTGATCTGGTCGTTGATGTGAGCTGCCCTGCCGTTTATCCGCAGTGATAATCCCTTGAAAATTCTTACATTAACAAATGAATTAAGTTGAATCCTGTTTTTGGAAAGATCATTAAAATAATTAAAGCCTGTGAGTGAAATGTTTATTGATCCCCATTTTTTCTGCACTTCATAGGCAACACCAAGACTTTGATTGAACAGATGATCGTATGTTTTATTGTATATTGTGGAATCGATATAGTTATTATATTGATAACCTGCGCTGTATAGAATCCTTAACTGTCTGTGGGTAGCTTCCGCATATGGAAAAAGATCATATTCAATTGAAGGCAGAATTTCGGTCATAAAATTGTAGTTTTCGCGTGTTGATGAACTGAGGTCCCATTTTAAGCCTGCTGACCAGTGATCTCCCATACTTTTTACAAAAAGGTTATCCATTGATGCCGAACTGGATGGATAATTGTAGGTAATGACTGAATCTGTATTTGGATATTCAATAAATTTTTCTATACTATAAAAATGATCCATTTCGATTTCCAGTTTAATCTCTTTTGTAACCTTTGAAATATTAAATGAATTCCTGAAGGTTAACTGCTTCTGTGCCTCCTCTGTTTCAAACCTGGGTTCCGTCGATAATTCAAAAACCCAGTTATTCCACCTGCCGATAACCTCTTCTGCTTCAAGTACTTTATTATGCCCTATCTCAATCTCGTCGAATAAAGGAGTTTTTGCAACATATCTCATCAGTCCTATTTTGAGAAGATCTGTTCTTTTCTGCCTTATAATTGTTCTTGTCAGATCAGGGTTTGAAGTATATGTGAGGGTATCGTCCATACCATTGAAATTATGCTGCCCGTGAAACGTATATGTATACTGTTTTCCACCACTTCCGGCATTCTGTTCTGTAACTAGTATAACTACCTGG